>JBKQQE010000687.1:0-7773 GCA_052326245.1 Xanthobacteraceae bacterium
GGTTGCCGCCACCCCTCGTTCCGCGGCGACCGCACGACCTCGCGTGCCGACCAGGAACAGTTCCGAATCGGAAAGATCTGCCCCGACCGAATCGAGCACGCGCTCGCTGAAGGCGCCGGCGAACCCCTGCTCGGCACAGAATATCACCAGCGCCGGTCGGGCCGGACGATCCGAGGCGGCCCGGCGGCCGATCGGGAGGGTTTGTCCGATCGCTTGTGCGATCGTCGATGCGTAGGCATCGACCGCCGCCAGCTGAGCGCGAGCCTGCTGGGCGCGTGCCGCGGCAATCCCGCGCATGGCGTTGACGACGGCGCCGAGCTGGCGAATACCCTCGATACGCGCGCTGATGTCCGCGAGACGCTCGGTCATGGCTGCCCCGGCGTGTCTGGCGGCTCCGCGGCCGGGGTCAGCGTCTGAATATAGGATTGCAGCGCTTTCCTGATCGCCTGTTTCCCCGCGCCATCGAGTTCGCCGGTTTCCTCGATGCGACGGACGATGCCCGGGACATCGCGATCGAGAACTTCGCGCAGGCCCTGCCGTAGCTGGGCAACAGCTGGCAACGGCAGCGGATCCAGCAGGCCGGATTGAACGGCCAGGACCAGGGCGACCTCGTCGGCAAGCCGCAGCGGCCGATGCTGCTGTTGCTCGAGCACCGCGCGAATGCGCGCGCCGCGGTTCAGTTGATCGCGCACGCGCGTATCCGGCATTCCGCCGAAGCGGGTGAAGGTCTCCAATTCGAGGAACTGGGCATAGTCGAGGCGCACCGTCTCCGCGGCCTCCCGGAGCGCAGGCGCCTGGGTCTTGCCGCCGACCCGGCTGACGCTGGTGCCGACGTCGACCGCCGGCTTCTGGCCCTCATGGAACAGTCTCGTATCGAGCACGATCTGACCGTCGGTGATCGAGATCAGATTTGTCGGAATATAGGCGCTGAAATTGCCCGCGTCGGTCTCCGCGATCGGCAGCGCCGTCAGGGAGCCGCCGCCCTTTTCCGCGGAAAGCTTGGCGGCGCGCTCAAGCAGCCGCGCATGAACGTAGAAGATGTCGCCGGGGTAGGCCTCGCGACCAGGCGACTGGCGCGTCAAGAGCGCGATCTCGCGGTGGCTCGCGGCGTGTTTGGTCAGATCGTCGACGACGACCAGGGCATGCTGCCCGCGATCGCGGAAATACTCCGCCATGGTGAACGCCGCAAAGGGAGCGATCCATTGCAATCCGGGAGAACTCGACGACCCCGCCACCACGACGATGCAGCGCTCGGGAGCCCCGAAGGTGGTGATGGCGTCGATGGCGCGACGCACGCTCGAACTTTTCTGCCCCACCGCCACGTAGACGCAGACCATATCGCCGGTCTTCTGATTGATGATGGTGTCGATCGCGATCGTGGTCTTGCCGGTGGCGCGGTCGCCGACAATCAGCTCGCGTTGACCGCGGCCGAGGGCGAACAGGGTGTCGATGACGACGAGGCCGGTCTGGATCGGTTGCGTCACCAGCTCGCGATCGATGATAGCGGGGGCAGGGCGCTCGATCGGTTCCAGCAGTTCTGCGGCGATGGGTCCCTTGCCGTCGAGCGGGCGGCCGAGTGGGTCGACAACACGGCCGAGCAGCGCCGGCCCCACCGGCACGCGCACGACGTCGCCGGTGCCGCGCACCTTGTCGCCGGCCTCGACCGCATCCACATCGTCGAACAGCACGCAGCCGATCCTGTCCCGCTCGAGCACCTGGGCGAAGCCGAATTGTCCCTTGTCGAAACGCAGCAGTTCGTCGAGCCGTACGGCGGGCAGTCCAGATACCAGCGCGATGCCATCGCCGATCTCTTCCACCCGGCCGATCTGCTCGGTGCGGGCGCCGAGCGCCGTGGTGTCGAGATTCGCCCGCGCGCGCGCGAGCCAGGCCTCAGCCTGGGTGTCAGGATTGCTGGTCATGCACGAGGTCCGCAAGGATTTTGGCGAGATCGGCGCGCCAGCTGTTGCTGACGACCAGGTTGGGGCCGCGCAATTCCAGGCCGGCGACAAGGGCGGGATCCACCTTGAAGACGATCTGCAGGCGAGCGCCGAATGCTTCTCCGATCAGCTTGCGGTAACGGTCCTGGTCGACAGCGGCGATCGGTGCCGGGCTGATCGCTTCGAGAATCACGCCGTCGGCCGCCATCGCGGCGCGATCGGAGGCCGGCAGCGCCCGAATCTCCTTCAGCAGCCAATCGAGGAAGGCGGCAGTGACGACCGGTCCATCGAGGCGGGCGACGAGACGGCGGGCGATTTCGACGGCAAGCGCGCTTGCTCGTTCGGTCCAGGCGGCTTCGGCCGCGCGCCGTTCGTTGCCGATTTCCGCACTAGCCGTTGCCTTCATCGCTGCGGCTTCCTGTGCGGCCGTGGCGAGCAGCGCCGCGCGCGCGTCTGCCGCGGCGCCGTGAGCGGCAGTCATGATCGCGTCGTGCTCGCTGTCGAATCCCGCGCGCGTCCGTTTGATTTCCGCAAGCGCGTCGACCGCCTGGCGGCGCGACGCTTCGGCTTCGGCCAGCAGCTGTGCTGCCGTTGCGCGACGCTGGGCGATCATCGCGGCGACGGGCCGCCAGAAGAACCGCGCCAGCAGCCAGATCAGGATGATGACGTTGACGGCCTGGATACCAAGCGTCCACCAGTCGATGGTCATGGCATTATTTCAGCAGCGGGTTGGCGAACAGCAGCAGGAGGGCGATCACCAGGCAGTAGATGGCCATGGTTTCGATCATCGCGAGACCGACGAAGAGCGTGCGCGAGATCGTGTTCGCCGCCTCCGGCTGACGCGCGATTGCGTCCATCGCGGCGGCCACGGCTCGCCCCTCGGCGAGGGCCGGGCCGATCGCCCCGAAACAGACCGCCACCGCGGCCGATATGATGCTGACCAGCGCTAGCCAGTTCATGAGGTCGGTCCTTTCTGGTTTGAATTGTCTCTGTCGGGCTTTCCTTCGTTCACCGCGCCGGCAATGAAAACCATCGCCAGAACCGCGAAAATATAGGCCTGAACCGCTCCGGTCAGGAGATCGAGCGCCATCAGCGGGATTGGAACCAGAAGCCCGGCCAGCGACAGCACGATGCCGACCACGAACACCCCGCTCATCACATTGCCGAACAGCCGAACCAGCAGCGAGAACGTGCGCGTCAGGCTCTCGATGAAGTTGAGCGGGATCATGATCGGGTTCGGCGAGGCGAATGTGGCGAGATAGCCACGGACACCGCCCGCGCGAATGCCGAACCAGATCACGGCCATGAAGACGAGAAGCGCCAGCGCGGCATCGGTTTCGAGATGGGCCGTCGGTGGTTCTACCCCCGGTACCAGCGTGCACCAGTTGGCGACGAAGATGAAGACGAACAGGGTGCCGATGAACGCGCGATAGCGCGCCGGTTCGACACGCATCGTATCCCGGATCTGGCCGTCCACGGTGTCGACCAGCAGTTCGAGGGTCGCCTGCGTCGCCGACGGAACAAGCGACAGCCGGCGGGTGACGAGGATGCCGCCCAGGACCAGCACCAGCATGATCGCCCAGGTCGTCACCACGCCAGCAGTAATCGGCACCGGACCGAGGTGAAAAAGCGCAATGCTGCTGAGCGGCGAGGTCATGGTGTCGCCCTTCGAGCCCGACGCATCACGACAGAACGTCCGACCAGCAGGCCAAGCGACAGCATCAGCAACGGCTGCGCACCTTCCAGGCAGACCAGCGCCATCAAGCAGCCAAGCAGGCCAAAGCGACCGATCGCCAGGACGATCGTCGGAAACAGCCGGCCGCCATGGGTGAACCGATGGACGTTGTCCCAAAGGCTGCGGAAATACAGCACTCCAAGCCCCACGCCCGCGCCGAGATGGGCGGCAAGTCCGATCGGCGCGGCCCAGGCCGGCAATGCACTGAACAGGGGAGAAGTCATGCGCTCTGTATCCATTTCCATGCGGACCAGCATCCAAGCGCCAGCCCCAGCATCAGCAACGGCGCGGTCCAGAACAGTCCGGAGTTGAATTTCTGATCGAGCCAGTGGCCGGCGAAAACGCCGATCAGCAGCGGCACCACGATGATCCAGCCAAGCACGCCAATCTGAGCGAGCCTGCGCGAGACCGACGGATCGCCTTCGCGCATCCAGCGCTGCTGGCGCTCGCCGCGGAGCCGAACCCCTTTGACCAGCGGATCCTGGTCATCCAGCGGCTCGGGTGGCGGTGTCGGTTCCGGCGCGGTCATGAAAACATATCCGGGCCACCATGTTGATCCGGGCGGAGATGACTCATGATCCGCCGGATTGCATTGAGATGCAGGCGGGTGCTCTCGACGTGTTCGGATCGCTCGGTCTCGATGTCGGCGCGAAAGCGAGCCAGCACCGTCTCGTCGAGGGTTGCGAGATCGTCCCCAGGCACGGCCTCGCGCGTTGCAATGGCGATGTCGCGCCCTCCGGTGACGGAGAGGACGCCACGGCGGACGGCGCAGTAGCGTCGCGTCTCGTCGCCGCTGGTCCAGCTCACCACGGAAATTGCGAGGCTGGTGAGGAAATCTGCGTGCCGCGGCAGGATTCCGAAGCTGCCACTGGCATCTTCCGCGCGAACAGCCAGCACGCCATCTTCGTCGATGACGACCGAGAGCGGCGTGACGATGCGCAGCCTCATGACGGGATTTCCTTTTTGGCGAGTGCAGCCTGCTTCTGACGCGCTTCCTCCAGGGTTCCGACCATGTACAGCGAACTCTCGGCCCAGTCGTCGGTTTCGCCTTCGAGGATTGCGTGACACCCCGCGAGGGTGTCGGCGCGGGGAACGCTGCGGCCGGGCATGCCGGTAAAGGCTTCGGTCACCGCGAAGGGCTGGCTGAGGAAACGCTGGAGGCGGCGGGCCCGCTTGACGATCAGGCGATCACGGGCGCCGAGTTCTTCCACCCCCAGCAGCGCGATGATGTCCTGCAGGTCCTTGAAGCGCGCCAGGGTTTCGCGGGCCCTCTCTGCCAGACGATAGTGCTCGTCGCCGACAACGAGGGGGTCGAGCAACACGGAGGATGAGGCGAGCGGATCGATGGCCGGATAGAAGCCTTCGGCCGCCAGCGCGCGCGACAGCATGATGATGCTATCGGTGTGGCTCGATATGGCCGTCACGGCGGGATCGGTGAAGTCGTCGGCGGGGACATAGACGGCCTGGATCGCGGTAACCGCCGCGCCGGCGACCGACGCAATGCGTTCCTGCAGGGATGCCACTTCGGTCGCAAGAGTAGGCTGATAGCCGACCCGCGAAGGCAAGCGCCCCAGCAGGCTCGAAAGCTCGCTCCCCGCCTGCACGAAGCGGAAAACGTTGTCCATCAGCAGCAGCACGTTCTGGTGCTTCTGATCGCGGAAATACTCGGCAATGGTCAGGGCGGTGGGCGGCACCCGCCAGCGGGCGCCCGGGGGTTCGTTCATCTGCCCGTAGACCAGCACTGTGCGCGCGAGCACTCCCGATGCCTGCATATCGGTCAACAGCTCGTGGCCCTCGCGCGAGCGCTCGCCGATGCCTGCGAACACGGAGATGCCCTTGTACTTCTCGACCATGGCATGGATCAGCTCCATGACGAGAACGGTCTTGCCGACGCCAGCGCCGCCAAACATCGCGGCCTTGCCGCCCTGGGCCAGCGGTGCGAGCAGGTCGATCACCTTGATGCCTGTCTCGAACACCGCGCTGGTCGACGTCTCATCCGCCAGCGCCGGCGGCGGATTGTGGATGCCCCGCGTCGGCGTGCCGGACGGCAGGGGCGGGCCGCGGTCCCGAATTGTGCCGACGACGTCGAGCAGGCGTCCAAGAACCGCGTCTCCGACCGGTACCGAAATCGGCCCGCCGGTCGAGCGCACCCCCGTGCTGCGCGCAAGACCCGCTGTTGCCTGAAGCGCGATGCTGCGGACGGTGATGGGGTCGACGTGGCTGTGCACTTCGAGGATCAGCGGCTCGGGCCGATCCCACTCGACGATCAGCGCCGTGTTGATCGGCGGCAGCGTTTGGCCGTCGAAGCCCACGTCGACGACGGCCCCTCGAACCGATACGACCTTTCCCAAGCTGTCATCGGTGGAATTCATGGTCCGGTGCGTCTCAATTTCATTATGGCGCCATGATACCGGCCGTGCCAGCGCCGGGCATGACTCAGATCAACGCTTGGCGTGACGGGCCCCCTCGGGGAAGGAACGTCATACGAGGCGCGACCCGGGGCCCTATGCAGTGATCTGGTCGGTGGTCACGCGAAAATCGACCAGCGTATGCGCGCCGAATGTGATTGCCAGCGGCACGTCGGCGGCGTCACGGCCGCGGGCGACCAATATCCTTCCGATCCGCTGATCGTTGTTGCGGGGGTCGAATGTGTGCCAGGCGCCACCCAGAAAGACCTCGATCCAGGCGGCGAAATCCTGCGGGGCTTGCGGCGGGGGCAGGCCGATGTCGCTGACGAAGCCCGTGCAGTAACGGGCAGGGATGTTGAGGCATCGGCAGAATGCGAGCGCAAGATGCGCGTAGTCGCGACACACGCCGCGCCTTTCCTCGAACGCCTCGCATGCGGTGCGCGTGGCCCGTGAGTGCTCGTACCCAAAGGTGATGTGGTTATGGACGAAGTCGCAGATTGCCTGCACGCGGGCCCACCCCAGGGGCGTTTTTCCGAACAGGTTCCAGGCGATGTCGGAAAGCCGGTCGGTCTCGCAGTATCGGCTTCCCAGCAGGAATTGCAGGGTATCCGCAGGGAGGTGCTGGATCTGAAGCTGCGCCGCGCTCCTGTCTGGCAATTCCCACTGGCCCGTATCGCGCACGACGGTATCGGTCCGCAGATTGAACCGCCCGGCCGGGGCCACGAGGCGGTTGCACCAGTTGCCGAAGCTGTCTCGATATCCCTCCACCGGAACCGCCGGGATCGTCATCAGGTAGTCCGGTCGCTCGAGGTCAGACACGCGCGAGGCGTGGACGTTGAGGGTCAGGATCATGGGCGTGACCTGCACGAGGTCGTAGGTCATCTCGCAGCCGACGTGAATTCGCATGGCGGATCTCGCTCCGGAGGTGGACGACAATCAGGCGCGGTCTAACGCTGATCTTTGCCGGGCATGCGCCGACAGACGCCCCGGGTGTGCCTTTCAATTTCCGCCAGAGCGGCGTCGAGCGAGGCGTGTTGCCCCCGCTGGATGCCGGCCATGGTTTCCAGCGCCTGACCTTCCGAGTGAATCGTGAATTCATGGGAGGCGCTTGCCGTGATGCTTCCCATCGAGCGACCAAGCAGGTCCGCCAACCGCCAGACTGTGCCTCCCTCCGCCGGCGTAACGATGACATCCATCTGATCCCTCCGGATCCGGCGCCGCGCGTAACCACCGGGAACATAGTCAGTGTTCCGCCAACTGGCTGCGTCGAGGCAGATCTTCAGTGTAGCACCAAAACGCGAGCTGATTTCCCAGAATCGGTCGAAGGAGCGGGGGGCTGCAAGCGGGTGCATCAAATTTGAGCGGGCCTGATCCGAGAACCGGAGGGGGCCCCGTTGCCGACGCGAGGGCCGCCCCGGATGGTCCGACAGAATTGCGGCAGGCCTTGAGCCGCCGGCGTCCGAGCGGTCCCGTCGCCGTTGATTGACCTGACTAGGCGCCTGGACCAATGTTGTCATATTGCAAACTGGACGTCGGCAAATTGCGGCGGTTTGCGGTCGCGCCGCAATGGTTTCTTGCGCGACGAGTGGGGAAACTACGATGGCCGATGACCGACAAGCTGCCGCGCGCGCCTACGACCTCGTGGTCTACGGCGCCACCGGTTTCACCGGCCGCCTGGTGGCCGAGCATCTGC
>JBKQQE010000688.1:0-12616 GCA_052326245.1 Xanthobacteraceae bacterium
AAACAAGCGTTAGAGTCACAACACTAGGATAGCGAAAGGGCGGCCGGGGCGTCAGTCCCGGTCGCCCGAACTAAGCCTCCAGCGGATCGGGAAGCCCTCGCCAACGGCCTCAACCGTCCCGCCCTTGTGGTTGCGGAGGCTGGTCTGGATAGCGGCTTGAAGGTCCCGGACTTGCTTGGACGTGGCCATAACGCCCTTGCCGGCGATCAGGGTCTCCGTGATCTGCCGGGCGGTCATCGGAGCTTGTGCCCGTCGCAGCGTATCCACGGCGCTCCTAAACAGCGTCCCGCGCTTGAACCATGGGTTGCTCTTGTTCCGGCGCTTGGCGGCGATCTTGGTGACATCGAATCCCGGTTGCAGCATCCGCAGCACGGCCTCGACCTGCACCATGGATATGCGGAATTGGGCGGCCTGGTTCTGGTTGGCCCGGAGTTTCCCCGCCAGCTCCGCATGAAGTTGGGTCAGGGTTAGGATGGCCTGTTTCGATTGGATCTTGGCTGTGGGCATGCCGCCTAGATAGGGGCGGAACCGTTAGAGTTCTTGTGGCGTTTGCGCCATAATACCGCGCGGCCCCACATTCTCGCTGCGGATCAGCCGCAGCCAGGCAAGGCGCTCAAGGTCGCCCAATGACGATGTCAGCGACGTTCCCATGCACGGCCGCTCCCGATGGCGACAGTGTTGCGCAAGTTCGGGCGGCCAACAACCTTGGCGTGCGAAAGCTCATGTGTTCGGGTGAGGCGCAATGGCGACGGCGGCGCCCCAAAGCCGTCGGCCGCCTGCGGGCCGGAGGAGGCTCAGGTGCCGATCTTGCCTTCGGTGCCGCTCATCAGCCGCTCGATATTGGGGCGGTGCTTGAGCCAGAGCAGGGCGGTCAACAGCAGAAACAGCAGCGCCAGCGGCAGATGCCCGAACCAGTACAGCGAAAGCGGCGTCACCGCGCTTGCCACCAGCGCCGAGAGCGACGAATAGCGCGTCGTCACGGCGGTCGCGACCCAGATCGCGCAGAAGGCGACCGCGCCAGGCCAGAACAGCCCGAGCAGCACGCCGATATAGGTAGCGACGCCCTTGCCGCCCTTGAACCGCAGCCAGACCGGGAACAGGTGGCCGAGAAACGCGCCGAGCGCGGCCGCCATGGCCGCCTGCGGCCCGGCGGCGAGGCCGGCGATGATGACGGCCGCGGTGCCTTTCAGCATGTCCCCGATCAGCGTTGCCGCGGCGAGGTCCTTGCGACCGGTCCGCAGCACGTTGGTGGCGCCGATATTACCGGATCCGATGGCGCGGATGTCGCCGCTGCCGGCCAGCCTGGTCAGGATCAGGCCGAACGGGATCGAGCCGAGCAGGTAGCCCAGCACGAACGCGGCCGGGAGCATCACCTCAGACGACATCGTTGCTCCTCCATGGATGATCGCATCCGCATCTATCAGACGTGCTCATAGACGGTTCGGCCGCCGACGATAGTGCGAATGACGCGTCCCGAGAATCTCGCTTCGTCGAACGGCGTGTTCTTGCATTGCGACTTCAGGTTCAGCGGATCGACCACCCAGGGCACGTCGGGATCGATCACGATTAGGTCGGCCGGAGCGCCGGAGCGCAGCGTGCCTCCCGGCAGCCCGAGCAGTTCCGCAGGCCGGGTCGAGGTGGCGCGGATCAGGTCGGTGAAGCGGAGTTCGCCGTTGTGCACCAGCCGCAGCCCGGCCGGCAGCATGGTTTCCAGGCCGATCGCGCCGGCTGCGGCTTCGGCGAAGGGCAGCCGCTTGGTCTCGACGTCCTGCGGGTTGTGATCCGACATCACCACGTCGATCAGGCCGGAGCCGACCGCCTCGACCAGCGCCTGCCGGTCGGCTTCGGTGCGCAACGGCGGCGACAGCTTCAGGAAGGTGCGGTAGGGGCCGATATCGTTTTCATTGAGCGTCAGGTGATTGATCGACACCGAGGCGCTGACATTCAAGCCGGCGTCGCAGGCCCGGCGCAGCACCTCCAGCGATTCCGTGCAGCTCAGCGAGGCCGCGTGGTAGCGGCCGCCGGTGAGCGCGACCAGCCGCATGTCGCGTTCCAGCACGACCGCTTCGGCGGCGTTGGGAATCCCGAGCAGCCCCAGGCGCGAGGCGAACTCGCCCTCGTTCATGACGCCTTCGCCGACCAGGTTCGGATCTTCGGTATGGTGGACGATCAGGGCGTCGAAATCGCGGGCATAGGTCAGGGTGCGCCGCATCACCTGGGCGTTCATGACGCTGCGGGCACCGTCGGTGAAGGCGATGGCGCCGGCGGCCTTGAGCAGGCCGATCTCGGTCATTTCCTCGCCGCGCAAGCCCTTGGTCAGCGCCGCCATCGGATGGATATTGACGATCGCGGTGTCGCGCGCGCGGCGCAGCACGAAATCCACCGTCGCCGAATTGTCGATCACCGGAGAGGTATCGGGCTGACAGATGATCGTGGTGATGCCGCCGGCCGCCGCGGCCTGGCTCGCCGAGGCGAAGCTCTCGCGATGGCTTGCGCCCGGTTCGCCGACGAAGGCGCGCATGTCGATCAGGCCCGGGGCCACGATCTTGCCGGCGCAATTGATGATGTCGGTGCCTTCGGGAACGCCCGCCGCGCCGATGCCGCGGCGGGCGTCGCGAACGATGCCGTCGGCGATCAAGACGTCGCCGGGGCCGTCGAAATCACGCGACGGATCGATCACGTGGGCGTTGGCGAGCAGGATCGGGCGGCGGTCGGTCAGCATGGGGTGTCCAGGACCTCGCGGTCGGCGCGCGGGTGACGCGGCGGGTTACGCATTGGGCAGGTTGCGGGCGAGCGCTTCCAGCACCGCCATTCGCACCGCGACGCCCATCTCGACCTGTTCGCGGATCAGCGACTGGGCGCCGTCGGCGACGATGGAATCGATTTCCACGCCGCGATTCATCGGGCCCGGATGCATCACCAGCGCGTCGGGCTTGGCGTAGGCGAGCTTCTTCTGGTCGAGGCCGTAATAGTGGAAATATTCGCCGCTGGAGGGCACCAGCGAGCCGTTCATGCGCTCACGCTGCAGCCGCAGCATCATGACGATGTCGGCGCCGTTGAGGCCCTCGCGCATGTCGCGGGCGACCTCGACCCCCATGCGCTCGATGCCGGGCGGCAGCAGGGTGGAGGGCGCCACCACCCGCACGCGCGCGCCCATGGTGTTGAGCAGGATGATGTTGGAGCGCGCCACGCGCGAATGCATGACGTCGCCGCAGATCGCGATCAGAAGCCCCTCGAGCCGCCCCTTGTTGCGGCGGATGGTCAGCGCGTCGAGCAGGGCCTGGGTCGGGTGTTCGTGGGCGCCGTCGCCGGCATTGATGACCGAGCCGTCGACCTTGCGGGCCAGCAGTTCGACCGCGCCGGAGGCGTGGTGGCGCACCACCAGGATGTCGGGATGCATGGCGTTGAGCGTGACGGCGGTATCCACCAGCGTCTCGCCCTTGCGCATCGAGGACGAGGAGACCGACATGTTCATCACGTCGGCGCCGAGCCGCTTGCCGGCGATTTCGAACGACGACTGGGTCCGGGTCGATGCCTCGAAGAACAGGTTGATCTGGGTGCGGCCGCGCAGGTCCGATCGCTTCTTGTCGACCTGGCGGTTCAGCTCGACATATTCCTCGGCGAGACCGAGCAGACCGTCGATGTCGTGGCGGGAAAGGCCTTCGATGCCCAGCAGATGGCGGTGGGCGAAAACGAAGCTGGATTTCGGACTTTGGCTCATTAAAGCGAAAGCTATAGGGACAGTTTTATACCAGGGCAAGGCGGATTCTTGCCGCGCCGACTTATCCCCCGCTCGCTCCGCCAGGACCGAGATCCGCGGAGAATGTGACGGGGGTCGCCGGGCGGCCGGCGGACAGGCGTGAATTCGGCGGGGGAAGGGCGTAAGCTTGCCGTTAACGGAGTGCTTCGCGCGAGCGCGCGGGCCGGAGGTAAATTTCCATGACCCAGGCATCGGTGACCCATGAGGTCTTCAACCAGTCGCCCGCGTTCGAGGACGTCGATCTGTTCACGCTCGATCAGCCGCTGGTGGACGCGGTCAATGCGACCGCGGGCGCGGCCGCGCTGTCCGATCTGGCGAGTTTCGGCCGGCAATGGGGCTCCGCGGCGATGGCGCAACGCGGGCGGCTCGCGAACGAGAACACCCCGAAGCTGCGGCTGTTCGACGCCAAGGGGTTCCGGCGCGACGAGGTCGAGTTTCATCCCGCCTATCACGAGCTGATGGCCCACAGTGCCCATGCCGGCCTGCACAATTCGACCTGGACGGCGAGGGGCGAGGCCGCGGGCGCCGGCGCGGAGGTGATCAGGGCGGCGCGGTTCTTCATGGCCGCGCAGGTCGAGACCGGACATTTGTGTCCCATCACCATGACCCGCGCCGCGGTCGGCGCGCTGGCGACCGATCCGGCGCTGCTCGGTCAGCTCATGCCGGTGCTCGGCACCCGCGCCTATGATCCGAGCTTCGCGCCGTGGCCGACCAAGCGCGGCATGACCATCGGCATGGGGATGACCGAGAAGCAGGGCGGCACCGACGTGCGCGCCAACATGAGCCGCGCCGAACGCGCCGGCGAGGCCTACCTCATCACCGGCCACAAGTGGTTCATGTCGGCGCCGATGTGCGACGCCTTTCTGGTGCTGGCCCAGGCGTCGGGCGGGCTGACCTGTTTCCTGATGCCGCAGTTCACGCCCGACGGCAAGGTCAACGAAATCCATTTCCAGCGCCTGAAGGACAAGCTCGGCAACCGCTCCAACGCCTCGTCCGAGGTGGAGTTCACCGGGGCCTACGCGCTTCGCCTCGGCGAAGAGGGCCGCGGCATTCCGACCATCATCCAGATGGTGTCGCTGACCCGCCAGGACTGCGCCATCGCCTCGGCCGGCCTGATGCGATCCGGCCTCGCGCATGCGCTGCACCACGCCCGCCATCGCAGCGTGTTCCAGAAGCATCTCGCCGACCAACCGCTGATGCGCAGCGTGCTCGCGGACATGGCGCTGCAGGTCGAGGCCACCACCGCGCTGGTGATGCGGCTGTGTCACGCCTTCGATCTCGCGCCGGCCGACGGCGCCGAGGCGGCGCGGATGCGGCTGCTGACGCCGGCGGTCAAATACTGGGTCTGCAAGAGCGCGCCCGGCTTTGTCTACGAGGCGATGGAGTGTCTCGGCGGCAACGGCTACGTCGAGGAGGGCATTCTTGCCCGCCATTACCGCGAGGCGCCGGTCAATGCGATCTGGGAAGGCTCCGGCAATGTCATGTGCCTCGACGTGCTGCGTGCGATCATGCGCGAGCAGGACGCGGCGCGCGGCGTGCTCGAGGAGTTGGGCCGCGAGAGCGCGGGGCTCGCCGGCGCGGCCGAGGCGCTGGCCTTCGTGGCGAAGGCGCTGCGGGCGGCGGATTCGGAGCGCACGGCGCGGCACGCGGTGGAAAGGCTGGCGGAGGTCGCAGCGGCCGCGGCGCTCAACGCGATCAATCCGGCCCATGCCGAGCTGTTCGCGGCGACACGGCTTGGCGGCGGGCGCGGCGAGTTTCTGGGCGCGGCCGACCTCTCCGACGAGCAGAGCCGCCGCCTGGTGGCGCGGGCGCTGCCGGAGTTCTAGCAGTTGCTCCGCGCAAGGCCAAAAGCGGAGTGTGCAAACCTGACCGCTCCCGGGGACGTTCGATGGCCGGGTAAAATAACCTTGAATAGTTAGGTTAAGGCGAAGATCAGCTCGCGGTGTCCCAACGCCGCGCTATAATTCCTTGCGCGGAGTTAGGCCGATCGATCCCAATGATCCGCCCGAACTTGCGCAAGGAGCAAGACGGTGAAATCACTGGCCATCGAAGCATTGCTGCTGTCCGCTTTGGTCTGCGCAAACAGTGCCGCATGTCTTGCTCGATGGCCGGACAACGTTGGATTTTGGGTGATCGGCAATCGCGCGACACGAACATGCGAGATCGTAACCAGCAATCCGATCCTCCCCGATTCCATCTTCTGGTTCCAAAGCGGTCCTTATAGGTCGCTCGACGACGCCAAGCTCGCCCGCTCGACCATCAGCGCCTGCCCGATGTCGGATTAGCGCACCAGCGCCAGCGCCAGCGGCATGGTGACTGCGGCGAGCACCGTCTGCAGCGTGATGATCTGCGCCAGCAGGGGCGCATCGCCGCCCATCTGGCGGGCCAGCACATAGGCGCTCGGCGAGGTCGGCACGGCGGCGCAGCACACCACCACCGCGAGATCGATTCCCGAAAGGTGAAACAGCAGGGCCAACGCGCCGGCGGTGACCGGCATCACCACCAGCTTGAGGACGACGGCCGTGGTCGCGGCGGGGCCGGGCCGCCACGCATCACCCGGTCTCAGGCCGGCGCCGGTGACCAGAAGCCCGACCGCGAGCGACGCCCGTCCCAGCGCATCGCCGAACTGGAAGATCGGTGCCGGGATCGGCACGTGCAGCAGGCTGAGAGCGATCCCGACCACGCAGGCCCAGATCAGCGGATTGCGCGCGATCATGGCGGCGACCTGGAGCGGGGGCAGCCGCTCCGGCGCGGCGTAGTGCGTCATCACCGCGACGCTCATGACATTGAGCATCGGCACCATCGCCACCGTCGCCACCGAGGCGAGCGTCAGGCCGTGGCTGCCGTAGAGCGTGCCGACCACCGAGAGCGCGATGTAGGTCTGAAACCGCGTCGCCCCCTGGAACACCGACGTGAAGGCCGGACCGCCGACACCAAAGCGGGTGTGAAGCAGGGGGCCGAGCGCGATACAGAGGGCCGACGTGATCAGCGCCGCCAGCAGCAGCGCCGCGCCGACGTCGAGCACCGGCACCGTATCGAGATCGGCGCGCGCCAGGGTCACGATCAGCAGCGCCGGAAACAGCACGTAGTAGACGACGCGCTCCAGCCCGTTCCACTGCGCCTGCTCCGGCAGCAGCGTCCGCTGCAGCAGCAGTCCCAGCCCGATGAGCATGAAGACCGGGATCAATGCACCGAACACCGCCGCCATGCGTCAGCCCGTCTCGTCGGCCCGCAGCCGCGCCAGCCGGTCGAGCGCCCCCTGCAGAATGAAGATGGCGGCATGCTGGTCGATCACCTTGGCGCGTTTGGCGCGGCTGACGTCGGCGGCAATCAGTTCGCGCTCGACCGCGGCGGTCGACAGCCGCTCGTCCCACAGCGCCACCGCCAGCTCGGTCTGACGGGCGAAGTTGCGCGCGAAGGCCCGGGTCGATTGGGCGCGGGGGCCCTCGCTGCCGTCCATGTTGATGGGCAGGCCGAGGACGAAGCCGACGGCCTTGCGCTCCCGCGCCAGCGACAGCAGCCGCGCGGCATCGGCGGTGAACGCGGTGCGGCGGACCGTCTCGACGCCGGTGGCGAGCCTGCGATCTGCATCCGACACCGCAACGCCGATGGTCTTGGTACCGAGGTCGAGCCCAATCAGCGCGCCGCGTCGCGGCCAGTGGGTGACGGCTTCGATCAGCGGCAGGACGGAGGTGGCCATCGCCCCGCTTACCACGCGCCATATCGCCGGCAAAGCACCGCAAGCGGTGCCGGCACCGACCACTGGAACCACTGACGGCGTTGCAACGCAGGATCGCGAAGGCTCTCCTTGCAGGTGGGTGGTCGAGCGGCGAAAATGTGAATATGGGTGGGGCGGAATTTTGAAGCGAGGGACAGATGTGGCCGGACCGCCGATTGCTTGATCTGCTGCGAATCGAAGTACCCATCGTCCAGGCTCCGATGGCCGGCGCGCAGGACGCCGATGTGGCGATTGGCGCCGCGCTGGGCGGCGGGCTCGGCTCGCTGCCCTGTGCCATGTGGACCGTCGACAAGGCGCGAGAGCAGGTCAATATTTTCCGGCAGCGCGTCAGTGCGCCGGTCAATCTCAATTTCTTCAGTCACCACCCGGTCGAGGCCGACCCGGCCCGGGAGTCCCGCTGGCGCCACCGGCTTGTGCCCTATTACCGGGAGCTGGATCTCGATCCTGAGACGGCGGTCGCGGCGGCCAACCGGGCGCCGTTCGACGCGGCCATGTGCGAACTGGTCGAGGAGCTCAAGCCGGAGGTCGTCAGTTTCCATTTCGGCCTTCCCGACCGGGCCCTGCTGGCCCGGGTCAAGGCCGCCGGCGCCAAGGTGATGGCCTCGGCGACGATCGTGAAGGAGGCGGTGTGGCTCGAGCAGCACGGCGCCGACATTATAATTGCCCAAGGCGCGGAGGCCGGCGGCCACCGCGGCATGTTCCTGACTGAGGCCATCGCCCAGCAGCCCGGAATCTTTACGCTGGTGCCGCAGGTGGTCGACGCGGTGAAAGTGCCGGTGATCGCGGCGGGCGGGATCGCCGACGGCCGCGGCATCGCGGCCGCCTTTGCGCTCGGCGCGGCCGGCGTGCAGATCGGCAGCGCCTATCTGCGGACCCCGGAATCGAAGGTGACCCCGCTGGCCCGCAAGGCCCTGGCCGAGGTTGCCGATGACTCGACGGTGATCACCAATGTCATGACCGGTCGGCCGGCGCGCGGTGTCGTCAACCGGGTGATGCGGGAGGTCGGACCGGTCGCCGCCGAAGCCCCGGCGTTTCCGCACGCGGCAACGGCGCTGACGCCACTCAAGCTGGCGGCGGAGAAGCTCGGCCGGGTGGATTTCACCAATCTCTGGGCGGGGCAGGCGATCGCCCTGGGCCGCGAGATGCCGGCGGCCGACCTGACCCGGGCGCTGGCGCGCGAGGGGCTGCAACGGCTGTCGCGACTCGGATCCTGAGCAGGGCGCGGCCCGCGCCTGCCGCCCGGTTCTCCGAGCGGCCACGGGGCAGGCTCAGGTCGACGCCCAACTCCATGGGACGCCACTGTTTTTTGCGCCGGAATTGACGTTGGCGGTTGTCCGCGAAATGCTCTATAGGGCGGGCGGACGCGGCTAAAGATTAAGGGAATTGCCTGTCATGTCAGTGGATGCAGCCACCGTGCGCCGGATCGCGCATCTCTCCCGGATTGCGGTGAAGGACGAGGAGGTGGCGCATCTGCAAGGCGAACTGAATGCCATTCTGGCGTTCGTCGAGCAACTCAACGAGGTCAATGTCGACGGCGTCGAACCGATGACCTCGGTGACGCCGATGGCGATGAAGAAGCGGCACGATGTGGTCAACGACGGCGAGACCGCCGACGTGATCGTCGCCAACGCCCCGGCCACCGAGGGTCACTATTTCCTGGTCCCGAAGGTCGTCGAATAGTCCAGGTTCGGTCGAAAGAACCGCGAGGCCAGCATGTGCCTGCTCTGCGATGATGAAAAAGCCTATCAGGCCTACATGGCCTACCTCGACGACATGGAGCGGCAGGGCAAGGGTGCCGATCCGGACAAGGCGATGGACGCCGCGATCGCGGTGATGACCGGCGCTGCGCGCGTCGCCGACACCACGCTGTCGACCCACACGCCCGCTGTTTCCGCGCCGCCGAACCCGTTCTCTTGCGATCCGGTTGATGAATGACTGATTTGACGTCGCTGACGCTGGCCGAGGCCCGCCACGGGCTGAAGGCCAAATCCTTTTCCGCGCGCGAACTCACCGATGCGCATCTCGCCGCCATCGAGCAGGCGCGCGGGCTCAACGCCTTCGTGCTGGAGACGGCGGAGGAGGCGCGCATGATGGCGCAGGCCGCCGACATCCGGATCGGCAAGGGCGAGGGCGGCCCGCTCGCCGGCATTCCGCTCGGCATCAAGGACCTGTTCGCGACCAGGGGCGTGCGCACGACGGCGTGCTCGAGAATTCTCGAGAACTTCATACCGTCCTATGAATCCACGGTGACGTCGCAGCTCTGGCGCGACGGCGCGGTGATGCTCGGCAAGCTCAACAACGACGAGTTCGCCATGGGGTCGTCGAACGAGACCTCCGCGTTCGGTCCGGTGGTCAATCCGTGGCGGCGGCAGGGCTTCGACACCAAACTGGTTCCAGGCGGTTCGTCGGGCGGTTCGGCGACGGCGGTGGCGGCGGGCCTCTGCCTTGGCGCCACCGGCACCGACACCGGCGGCTCGATCCGTCAGCCCGCGGCGTTCACCGGGATCGTCGGCATCAAGCCGACCTATGGCCGCTGTTCGCGCTGGGGCATCGTCGCCTTCGCGTCCTCGCTCGACCAGGCCGGGCCGTTTGCCCGCACCGTGCGCGACACCGCCATCCTGCTGCGCTCGATGGCCGGACACGACCCCAAGGACACCACATCGGTCGACCGGCCGGTGCCGGATTACGAAGCCGCGGTCGGACAGTCGGTCAAGGGCATGAAGATCGGCATTCCCCGGGAGTACCGGCTCGAGGGTATGTCGGCGGAGATCGAGCGGCTGTGGGGGCAGGGCGCCGAATGGCTGAAGGCCGCCGGCGCCGAACTGGTCGAGGTCTCGCTGCCGCACACCAAATACGCGCTGCCCGCCTACTATATCGTCGCGCCGGCGGAGGCGTCGTCCAATCTCGCCCGCTATGACGGCGTCCGCTATGGCGCCCGCGTCCCTGGCCGCAACATCATCGAGATGTACGAGAACACCCGTGCCCAGGGTTTCGGCGCCGAGGTCCGCCGCCGCATCATGATCGGCACCTATGTGCTGTCGGCGGGCTACTACGATGCCTATTATCTGCGGGCGCAGAAGGTGCGCACCCTGATCAAGCAGGATTTCGAGGAGTGCTTCGCCAAGGGCATCAGCGCGATCCTGACGCCGGCGACGCCGTCGGCGGCGTTCGGCATCGGCGAAAAGGGCGGCGCCGATCCGATCGAGATGTATCTCAACGACATCTTCACCGTGACCGTGAACATGGCGGGTCTGCCGGGCATCGCGGTTCCCGCCGGCAAGGACGGCCAGGGCCTGCCGCTCGGCCTGCAGCTGATCGGCCGCCCGTTCGACGAGGAGGCGCTGTTCTCCCTCGGCGAGGTCATCGAGCAAGCCGCGGGCCGCTTCGCGCCCGCGAATTGGTGGTAGCGCCGCCGGCCGGTCGGCCGTCCGTCGCCGAAACGCCCTGATCAACGCGCCTGGATATCGCCATGAACGCACCCGTGAAACCAACCAAGCTCATCAAAGGCGCCACCGGCGACTGGGAAGTCGTGATCGGTCTGGAGATCCACGCCCAGGTGACCTCGAAGTCCAAGCTGTTCTCGGGCGCCTCCACCGAATTCGGCGGCGAGCCCAACGATCACGTCTCGCTGGTCGACGCGGCCATGCCGGGCATGCTGCCGGTCATCAACGAGGAGTGCATCGCCCAGGCGGTGCGCACCGGGCTCGGCCTCAAGGCGCACGTCAACCTGCGCTCCACCTTCGATCGCAAGAACTATTTCTATCCGGACCTGCCGCAGGGCTACCAGATCAGCCAGTACAAGTCGCCGATCGTGGGCGAGGGCACCGTGGTGGTCGACATGCCCGAGGAAGACAGCTTCACCGTCGGCATCGAGCGCCTGCATCTCGAACAGGACGCCGGCAAGTTGCTGCACGACCAGCACCCGACCATGACCTTCGTCGATCTCAACCGCTCGGGCGTCGCGCTGATGGAGATCGTCTCCAAGCCCGACCTGCGCTCGTCGGAACAGGCGCGCGCCTACGTCACCAAGCTGCGCACCATCCTCCGATACCTCGGCACCTGCGACGGCGACAAGGAGAAAGGCAGCCTGCGCGCCGACGTCAACGTCTCCGTGCGCAAGCCGGGCGCGCCATACGGCAACCGCTGCGAGATCAAGAACGTCAACTCGATCCGCTTCATCGGCCAGGCGATCGAGTACGAAGCCCGCCGCCAGATCGGAATCCTGGAGGATGGTGGAACCATCGAGCAGGAGACGCGCCTGTTCGACGCCGTGAAAGGCGAGACCCGTTCGATGCGCTCCAAGGAAGAGGCGCACGACTACCGTTATTTCCCGGATCCCGATCTGTTGCCGCTGGAACTGACACAGGATTATGTCGAGGCGCTGAAGGCCAAGCTGCCGGAGCTGCCAGACGAGAAGAAAGCGCGATTCATCAGGGACTTCGGACTGACGCTGTATGACGCGAGCGTGCTTGTGAGCGAGCGCGAGAGCGCGGATTTCTACGAGGCCGTGCTCGCAAGCCTCACCGACAAGCCGCGCGACGGCAAGCTCGCGGCCAATTGGGTCATCAACGAGCTGTTCGGCCGGCTGAACAAGGAAGGCCGGGACATCGTCGCTTCTCCGGTGTCGGCCGAGCAGCTGGCGACGATCGTCAACCTGATCGGCGAAGCCACGATCTCCGGCAAGATCGCCAAGGATCTGTTCGAGATCGTCTGGACCGAGGGCGGCGATCCGCGCGCCGTGGTCGAAGCACGCGGCATGAAACAGGTCACCGACCTCGGCGCGATCGAGAAGGTGGTCGACGACATCATTGCCGCCAATCCGGACAAGGTGGCGCAGGCCAAGGCCAAGCCGGCGATGGTCGGCTGGTTCGTCGGACAGGTCATGAAGTCGTCGGGCGGCAAGGCCAACCCGCAAACCGTGAACGATCTCCTGAAGGCGAAGCTCGGGCTCTGACCGCGCGCGGTTCTCCGCCGGCGTCGGCGCCCCCCGAATCGGCGGCGTCGATTCGCGCGAATTGGCGCCGCTTGCCAGCGCCGCCGATCCTCCAAGTCAAATTTCCGGAAAATAATTTTGTTGCGAAGTTTTGCGACTCAGAGTCCGCGACACGCGGATTTTC
>JBKQQE010000689.1:0-9974 GCA_052326245.1 Xanthobacteraceae bacterium
CCCGGCCTTGTGCCGGGCATGACGAGGAAACAAGCGGAGCAACTCACCGCAATCACGTCGCCTTGCCCCGCTCGGTGACGAGCTGCGCCATCGCCACGTCGCCGAGCGCGCGCAAACCTTCGGCGACGCCGCGGCGGTCCTGCTCGGGCCGGTTCTGGCTCACCTTCCACTTGCCTTCGATGCGCAGGATCGGAATCTCGACGCCGACGATGGCCGCAATCTGCGATGCGACGAAATCCTCCGGCGCGTCCTCCACCGCCCACGGCGCGGCGCGGCGCCGCTCCTGCGAGGCGGTCAGCGCGCCGATCTGGTCGCGCAGCCACGCCGCGTCGTCGTGCACGATCGGCGTTCCCCAGGCGTGCACCGTGGCGTAGTTCCAGGTCGGCACCACCTTGTGATGCTCGGCCTTGGAGGCGTACCACGACGGCGACACGTAGGCCTGCGGCCCCTGGAAGATCACCAGCATCTCGGCGCCCTCGCGCAACGCCACCAGCTGGTCGTTGGCGCGGGCGAGATGGGCGCGCAAGGTGCCGTTGCCGCCGGTGCCGGCATCGATCAGGCACGGAATGTGATTGGCCATCAGCCCGCCGGCGCCGGCGGTCACCAGGGTGCCGAGCGGATGCGCGCGAATCAGCGCGTGCAGCACCTCGATGCGGTCCTCGCGGAACAGCGGCGGGCGGTACATGGTCTAGGGCCCCGGTTCTAACATTCGTATTTCAGGTCCACCGCATTAAGGCTGCCGGATAGCGTAGGACACGCTCACCGCGACGTGCAGCGTGGTCTCGCCGGGCGATACCGGGGTCGGCGCCATCGCCAAGGGCGCCATCGCCTTGGCGTAGACCTGGCGCAGCATCGGCACCTGGGCGCCTTCCTCGGTGATGCTGAGCGGCTGGCCGAGCGTGACATTGGCGGCGCGGGCATAGATCTCGGCCTTGCGCTGCGCGTCGCCGATCGCCTTGGCCCGCGCGTCGTCGAGCAGCTTTGAGGCGTCCGCCACCGAGAACGAGATGCCGCCGATGTCGTTGGCGCCGGCGCCGACCAGGGCGTCGATGGTGGCCGCAACGCGGGCAACGTCATGCAGCGTCACGGTGACGTGGTTGCCGGCGCGATAGCTCGAGATCTGCAGCGGGCCGCTCGAGCCGTGCAGCGGGGTGCTCTGCGGCTGCAACGACAGCCGGCTGGTGCGGACATCCTTGTCGGCGATGTCCAGCCCCTTCACCGCCAGCAGCACCGCGCCCATGGCCTTGTTGTTGATCTCGGCGGCTTCCCGCGCGGTCTTGGCCTCGGAGGTGACGCCGGCGTCGATGGTGGCGAGGTCGGGCACCACCGAGATGTTGGCTTCGCCGGTGACCGAGATCGCCGGCGGCGGCGCGAGCTGGGCCGCGGCGACGCCGACGCCGGAGAGCGTCGCGGCCAAGGCGACGGCGAGCGAATGAAAGCGCATGGCGTTCCTCATTTCAGCGGCACGAATACATTGATGACGAGCTTGTCCTCCGGGGTCTTCAGCGGATCGGTGACATACTCCTCGATGAAGGTGTCCTTGGCCTCGAGTTTCCTGTCGTCGAGGTGATTGGTGATCGCCTCGTAGGTGTTGTCCATGTTGTCGTAGGAGCCGCGATGCACGAATTTCAGCACCTTGCCGTCCGGCGACTTGCCGACCGTGATGGTCTTGGGCAGGGTTTTCGGCTCCTGCTCCACCGGAATCTCGGCGATGAAGCCGAAGCCGTTGTCATCGGTGGAGGTGTAGACGATCAGCGGCAGCCCGGCCGGCTTGATCCCCTGCTTGTCGAGAAAGGCCGTCAGCGTCCGCAGCGAATCGGTCAGCGTCTCGAAAGCTGAATCCCACTCGCCGCTTCCCTTGAGCGCGACCACCATTCTGGCCGACAGCGTCACGTCCTCGCCGAACGGGTCCGCGGTCTGCACCTTCTGGTCGGGCGGCAGCGGCGCCGGGGCCTGCGCGGCGGGGGCGGGCTTGGTCACGGGCGCCGCAACCGCGGGAGGGGGCGCGGCGGGAGGCGTCGCCGTGGGAGGCGTCGCGGCAGCGGGGGCCGTGGTTGCGGGCGCCGGCGGCGTCTGGGCGAAGCCCGCTGAGACTGCCAGCGAGAGCGCCGCCGCTGGAACCAGCGTGATCGCAAGGCGGAAGAGGCGGGCACGGTTCATTCAGTCACTCCAGCAGGGCATGATTTGATTGTTTCAGGATAACACGCGGGGCCATCTTTCGTCCCATGACACCTATGTCATGCGATCATGGCGGCGAAAAGCGGGCGGCGCCGATGGCCCGCCGGCACTGGTCAAGTCCTTGCAGATGGCCATATAACCCGTAAGCCTAAGCGGATCGCGCTTGGTCGCCTGTTGCAAATTCCCCGTCATTGCGGAAGCCGCGTAGCGGCTATCCGGAATTCTCAGGGTCCAGCGTGTGGGATTCCGGGTTCGTCGCTTCGCGACGCCCCGGAATGACAGCTTGGTAGCGCCTCGGATAGAAACAAACATGGGTCTGGCCAATCACGCCTTCGCCAAGATGAACGGTATCGGCAACGAAATCGTCGTCGTCGATCTGCGCGAGGAACCAGGCTCGCTCGGGGCCACCGAGGCGCGGGCGATCGCCGCACCCGGCGGCGTGCCCTACGACCAGCTCATGGTGCTGGACAAACCGCGCGCCGGCGGTACCGAAGCCTTCATCCGCATCTACAACAATGACGGCTCGGAAGCCGCCGCCTGCGGCAACGGCATGCGTTGCGTGGCGCGGCGGGTGTTCGAGGCCACCGGCAAGGGCGCGCTGACCTTCGAGACCAGAGCCGGGCTCTTGAACTGCTGGCAGGGCCCGGGCGAGGGCATGTACACCGTCGACATGGGGCCGCCGAAGTTCGGCTGGCAGGATATCCCGCTCGCCGAGGAGTTTCGCGACACCCGCACCATCGAGCTGCAGATCGGCCCGATCGATGCGCCGGTGCTGCACACGCCCTCGGCGGTGAGCATGGGCAATCCGCACGCGATCTTCTGGGTCGACGACGTCAACGCCCATGATCTCGGCCGGTTCGGTCCGCTGCTGGAAAATCACCCGATCTTTCCCGAGCGCGCCAACATCACGCTGGCGCACATCGTCGATCGCGACCGCATCGTCATCCGCACCTGGGAGCGCGGCGCCGGCCTGACGCGGGCCTGCGGCTCGGCCGCCTGCGCCACCGCGGTGGCGGCGGTGCGGCTGCGCCGCGCCAACCGCAAGGTGACGGTGACGTTGCCGGGCGGCGATCTTGTGATCGAATGGCGCGAGGGCGACGACCACGTGCTGATGAGCGGCCCCGCCGCGTTCGAATTCGAGGGCCGGTTCGATCCGGCGCTGTTTTCCGGTGCTTGAGATTCGGCACCACCGCGCGCCATCCCGCGCGGCCTGCGCGCGGGCGCGCGCGTGAGCGTCGACGTCGTCAGTTTCGGCTGCCGCCTCAACGCCTGCGAGGCCGAGGTGATCGGCCGCGCGGCGCGCGCCGCGGGGCTTACCGACACCATCGTGGTCAACACCTGCGCCGTCACCAGCGAGGCGGTGGCGCAGGCGCGGCAGTCGATCCGCCGGCTGCGACGCCAGCACCCGCGCGCGCATATCGTCGTCACCGGCTGCGCGGCGCAGACCCAGGCCACCATGTTCGCGGCGATGGACGAGGTCGATCGCGTGGTCGGCAACGACGACAAGCTGCGCGCCAGCGCCTGGCACGCCGCGCGGCAGGCCTTCGGCGCCGGCACCGCGAGTGCGGCGGACAAGATCGCGGTGTCCGACATCATGGCGGTGAAGGCGATGGCGCCGCATCTGGTGGACGGCTTCGGCTCCGGCCAGCCGCGCGCCTTCGTGCAGGTGCAGAACGGCTGCGACCACCGCTGCACCTTCTGCATCATTCCGTTCGGCCGCGGCCCGTCGCGATCGGTGCCGATCGACACCGTGGTCGAGCAGGTGCGGGCGCTGGCCGGCGCCGGCCACGCCGAGATCGTGCTGACCGGCGTTGATCTCACGAGCTATGGCGCGGACCTTGCGGGCGCGCCGCGGCTCGGCCGCCTGACCCGGCAGATCCTGCGCGAGGTCCCGGAGCTGCGCCGGCTGCGGCTGTCGTCGATCGATTCCATCGAGGCGGACCGCGAGCTGCTCGACGCCATCGGCGACGAGGCGCGGCTGATGCCGCATCTGCACCTGTCGCTGCAGGCCGGCGACGACCTCGTCCTGAAGCGGATGAAGCGGCGGCATTCGCGCGCCGACGCGGTGGCGTTCTGCGATCAAGTGCGCCGGCTGCGGCCCGACGTCGCCTTCGGCGCCGACATCATCGCCGGCTTCCCCACCGAGACCGAGGACATGTTCGCGCGCACGCTGGCGCTGGTCGAGGACTGCGACCTCACCTTCCTGCACGTGTTTCCCTATTCGCCGCGTCCCGGCACGCCGGCGGCGCGGATGCCGCAGCAGGCCGGCGAGACCATCCGCGGCCGGGCCCGCCGCCTGCGGGCCGAGGGCGATGCGGCGCTGGCGCGGCGGCTCGCGGCGGAGGTCGGCGCGACGAGGCAGGTGCTGATCGAGAGCGCGACGCAGGGCCGCACCGAGCATTTCCTTGCCGTGGCCGTCGCGGGCGACACGCCCGGCGCGATCCGCGAGCTGACCATCGTTGGCGCGGCCGCCACGCGGCTGGTGGCTTAGAAGCTTGATCGCACTGATGCAGCTGAGTGCGTCAACCCATGTTGTCTTGCTCGTCATGCCCGGCCATAGCAGTCTGCCTTGCGCAGGCTGCGTGAGCTTGTCTGCGCTGCCGGGTATCCACGTCTTTACAACTGGATGGCAAGAAAGACGTGGATGGCATAGCAACGCGGCTCGCTCCGCGTTGCGTTCCCTTCTTGAGTGGCGCAAGTCAGACAAGCCCGACTTGCGGTGACAAGCCCGGCCATGACGAAAATTAGGTCCGTTGGAGAGCCCATGGCCGCGCTCGTTCGCATCGATGTCCTGCAACTGCCCCATGGCGAGGGCCTGCCGCTGCCGGCCTATCAAAGCGCGCATGCCGCCGGCCTCGACCTGGTCGCGGCCGTCGCCGAGGACAAGCCGCTGACGCTGGCGCCGGGCGAGCGCGCCCTGGTCCCGACGGGTCTCGCGATCGCGCTGCCGCCGTCCCACGAGGCCCAGGTCCGGCCGCGCTCCGGCCTCGCCGCCAAGCACGGCGTCACGGTGCTGAACTCGCCGGGCACCATCGACGCCGACTATCGCGGCGAAATCGGCGTGCTGCTGATCAATCTGGGCCAGGCGCCGTTCGTGGTGCGCCGCGGCGAACGAATCGCCCAGATGATCGTCGCCCCGGTGGCGCAGGCCGACCTGGTCAAGGTGGCAGCGCTGCCCTCGTCGGAGCGGGGCGGCGCCGGGTTCGGATCGACCGGCCGCTGACGCGCCGGCCGGCGCGTCACGCCCCCGCAAATTGATCCGTGGGCGGATACCGGCCGGCGCCAACACAACGCGGCAACAGAAAGAAATCGCACTGACGCGCGCGCGGGCCGGACGTTCACGATCTGGACTCTTACCGGCCGACTCCCCTTGAGGATATTGTGAATCGATTCGCATGCGGCGGCGGACGCCGGGCGGGGCACACATGAACCGGTTCGCGGGCCCGGAAATCGGGGCGCGCGATCGAGGCCGAATGACGGAACGCGGGTCGTTGCGACGACCACGTCCGGATTTGCGGCAGGGGCAAGTTATGTCGGGCGTAGTGAGGGCGGTACGTCGGACCTTGATGTCGGGGACGTCGCTGGCGCGGGGCGCGCTCGGCTGTGTGCTCTGCGCCACCGCGCCGTTCGCCCTGACCTCGCCGGCGCGCGCCGCCGAGGGCGCGCTGTCCCGCGGGGTGCTCGACCTCGTTTTCACGCTGAGCCAGCACGAAATCGCCGCGATCGCGCTGGCGTTCGGCGTGCTCGGCCTTTCCGTGGTCGCCACGATTCTGTTGATGCGCACCCGGCTGCGCGCGGCGCAGATCGAGACCCGGTTGCGCGCCGACGTCAGGACGCTGCAGAGCGAAGCCGACCGCCTGCGCGCGCTGTTGTTCACCGAGCCGCAGGTGCTGATTTCGTGGCCGGCGGCGGCCAGCCGCCCCGAGATCAACGGCGACCTGGCGCTGCTGTTGCCGCCGTCCGCCCCGCAGCAACCGCAGCGCATCCTCGCTTTCGGCACCTGGCTGCCGCCGGAGCAGGCGCTGCAAATGGATCGCGCCGTCGACGCCTTGCGCGACGACGGCATCAGCTTCGCGCTCAATCTCGCCACTTCCGCGGGCCGCACCGTCGAGGCGCTCGGGCGCGCGATCGGCGGGCAGGCGATCGTCCGGATCCGGGAACTGGGCGGGGTGCGGCGCGAACTTGCCGAAACCGGCCTGCGCTACAGGCAGCTGCAGGACGAGACCGAAACGCTGCGCGCCTTCGCCATGGCGCTGCCGTGGCCGGTATGGGCGCGCCGGACCGACGGCACGCTGATGTTCGCCAATGACGCCTATGCCCATGCCGCCGAGGCCGGCAGCGTCGCCGAGGCGGTGGCGCGCAACCTCGAGCTGCTCGACAGCGCCGACCGCCAGGACATGATTCGCGCGCTGCAGGACAGCGCCAGCTTCGCCGCGCGGCTTCCGATCGTGGTCGCCGGGCAGCGCAAGATCTTCGACGTGCGCGCGCTGAAGGTGGCGGGCGGCAGCGCCGGGGTCGCGGTCGACGCCGGCGAGGTGGCGGCGCTGTCGGATGCGCTGGCGCGGATGGCGGATGCCCATCGCCGCACGCTCGACCAGCTCTCCTCCGGCGTCGCCGTGTTCGACGGCCAGCGCCGGCTCGCCTTCTACAACGACGCCTATCGCCGGCTGTGGGGCTTCGATCAGGCCTTTCTCGACTCCCGACCGGACGATTCCAGCGTGCTGGACCGGCTGCGCGCCACCCGCAAGATTCCGGAGCAGCCGGATTTCCGGCAGTGGAAGGCGAAGCTGCACGAAGCCTATCGCGCCGTCGAGGCCGCCAAGGATGTCTGGTATCTGCCCGACGGCCGCGCGCTCGGCGTGGTCACCACGCCCAATCCCGAAGGCGGCGTCACCTACCTGTTCGACGACGTCACCGAAAGCCTGAAGCTCGCCCGCGAATATGACGGCCTGATCCGCGTGCAGCGCGAAACCCTCGACAACCTGGCCGAGGCGGTTGCGGTGTTCGGCAGCAACGGCCGCGCCACGCTGTTCAACCCGTCGTTCGCGCGGATGTGGAAGCTGTCCGCCGAGGCGATGGAGCAGCATCCCCATATCGACACTGTCGAGACCTGGTGCAGGCCGCTGTTCGACGAGGCGACGGCCTGGCAGACCATCCGCGCCGCGGTCACCGGCATCGACGACCGCAAGCCGGTGCCGCTGCGGCTGGAGCGCAAGGACGGCAGCGTGCTCGACTGCACCGCGCTGCCGATGCCGGACGGCGCCACCATGCTGACCTTCCAGGACGTCACCGACACCGTCAACGTCGAGCGGGCGCTGCGCGAACGCAACGAGGCGCTGGAGACCGCCGACCAGATGAAGGTCGACTTCGTCCACCACGTCTCCTACGAACTGCGCTCGCCGCTGACCACCATCATCGGCTTCGCGCATTTCCTCAGCGATCCCGCCACCGGTCCGCTGACCGCCAAGCAGGACGAATATCTTGGCTACATCACCTCCTCGACCAACGCGCTGCTCGCGATCATCAACAACATCCTCGATCTCGCCACCATCGACGCCGGCGCCATGACGCTGAACCTGGGGCCGGTCGATATCCGCGCCGCCATCGACGCGGCGGCGGAAGGCATTCAGGACCGGCTGGCGCGCGACCGCATCGCGCTCAGCGTCGATGTCGCGCCGGGGATCGGCTCCTTCACCGGCGACGAGCGGCGCGTGGTGCAGGTGCTGTACAATCTGCTGGCCAACGCGGTGGGCTTCTCGCCGCTGGACGGCGTCATCACCGTCAGCGCGCGGCGCAGCGACGGCAACGTCAGCTTCACCGTCACCGATTCCGGTCCCGGCATCCCGCCCGACGTCAAGGACAAGGTGTTCGACTGGTTCGAGAGCCACGCCAACGGCTCGCGCCACCGCGGCGCCGGGCTCGGGCTGTCGCTGGTGCGCTCCTTCGTCGAGCTGCATGGCGGCAGGGTGCGGGTGGACTCGGTGGTCGGCAAGGGAACCTCGGTCACCTGCGATTTCCCCAGTGACCAGGCCGCCCACCGCAACGCCGCCGAATGACCGCACCCTCGACCTTCACCCTCGCGCTCGGCACCGAAGCGGCCACCGCCAGCCTGATGGCCGACCTCGCGCTGCTGATCGGTCCCGGTGACGTCATCACGCTCTCCGGCGATCTCGGCGCCGGCAAGACCACCGCGGCGCGCGCGCTGATCCGCTACCTCGCCGACGACGATACGCTCGAGGTGCCGAGCCCGACCTTCACGCTGGCGCAGAGCTACGAGCTGCCCGGCTTCACCGTGCTGCATGCCGACCTCTACCGCATCAACGATCCCGGCGAGCTCGAGGAGATCGGGCTGGCGCCGCTGCCCGACGGCGTCGTGGCGCTGGTGGAATGGCCGGAACGGGCCGGCGAGATGCTGCCCGCGGATCGCATCGACGTCGCGCTCAGCCACCGCGTCGCGCTCGGATCCAACGCCCGCGCCGCGCAGATCACCGGCTTCGGCAGCGGCGCGGCGCGGGTGGCGCGGCTCGCCCTGCTGCGCGAATTTCTCGACGCCGCAGGCTATGCGCCCGCGCGCCGGCTGCGCATGCCGGGCGACGCCTCGACGCGCAGCTACGCCCGGCTGGTGCGCGACGACCGCAGCGCGATCCTGATGAACTCGCCGCGGCGCCCCGACGGGCCGGCGGTGTTCGGCGGCAAGTCCTACAGCGCCGCCGTGCATCTGGCCGAGGACGTCACGCCGTTCGTCGCCATGGCGCAGGGCCTGCGCGCGCGCGGCATTTCGGCGCCCGCGATCCTGCATGCCGACCTCGACGCCGGGTTTCTCATCACCGAGGATCTCGGCAGCGAAGGCTTCGTCGAGGGCGCTCCGCCGGCGCCGATTCCCGAGCGCTACGAGGCGGCGGCCGACCTGTTGGCGCATCTGCACGGCGAGGCGCTGCCGTCCCGCCTGCCGATCGCGCCGCAGCGCGACCACGATATTCCGCGCTTCGACATCGACGCCATGCTGGTCGAGGTCTCGCTGATGCTCGACTGGTATCTGCCCGATCGCGGCGTCGCGGTCGACGAGGCGCTGCGCGACGAGTTCTTCGCGATGTGGCGGGGGGCGCTGGAGCAGCCGGCGGCGGCGCCGCCGACCTGGATGCTGCGCGACTATCACTCGCCCAACCTGATCTGGCTCGCCGAGCGGCAGGGCATCGCCCGGGTCGGCGTCATCGACTTTCAGGACACGGTGATGGGGCCGCCGGCCTATGACCTGGTGTCGCTGTCGCAGGACGCGCGCGTCGACATTCCCGAGACGCTGGAGATCGCGCTCCTGACCCGCTACGTGAAGGCGCGCCACGCCGATCCGGGCTTCGATCCGCCGGCCTTCGTCGCCAGCTACGCGGTGATGTCGGCGCAGCGCAACACCCGGCTGCTCGGCACCTTCGCGCGGCTGAACCGGCGCGACGGCAAGCCGCACTATCTCAGGCACCAGCCCCGGATCTGGACCTATCTGACCCGGGCGCTGGCGCATCCCTCGCTGGCGGCCCACCGGGCCTGGTTTGCCGCCCATGTGCCGCCGCCGGAGGTCTGAGGGTCTGGCCGAAGGGCCGCGAGCCGTTTCAGCGATTCTGAAGATGGCTCAGCGCCCGCAACTCTACGGGCGTCGTTCCCGCGAAAGCGGGAACCCAGTACTCACTAATGGTCCGATTCCAACATTTGCATCCCATCTCAGCAGACACTTTGCAAATGTTGGAATTAAAGGACCACTAGCTAAGTTAAAGTGGCTAGTGGAGTTTTGGATTTGACATTCGCTT
>JBKQQE010000690.1:0-2720 GCA_052326245.1 Xanthobacteraceae bacterium
GACCGCCGATCTGGTCGAGCCCAATCCGTTCCCGAAGGGCTACCAGTAGGAAACACGCCGCTCCCAGGCGCAGGCTCGTCAGGCCTGTGCATCACGACCTCGCGTCGCGGCTCTCGTCCGCGGCGCGAGCCTCCCCACCCATGCCAGGAGAGCCCGATGTTCGGCGACTATTCGATCAGCGACCTCAGCTCGATCTTCGTAATGCAGGGCTTTGCGGGATTGATCCTGTTCTCCGTGTTCGTGCTGATGGCGCTGGGCCTCGCGATCATCTTCGGCCAGATGGGCGTCATCAACATGGCCCACGGCGAGTTCATGATCCTCGGCGCCTACGTCACCTGGATGACCTCGACTTTCTTCCAGGCGCATCTTCCGGCGCTGTTCAGCGGATACTTCTTTGTCGCCATGATCCTCGCCTTCCTGGCGTCCGGCTCGCTCGGCATGCTGGTGGAATGGGCGCTGATCCGCCACCTCTACAAACGCCCGCTCGACACGCTGCTCGCGACCTGGGGATTGAGCCTCATCCTGCAGCAGACCTACCGCTCGGTATTCGGCGCCCGCGAAGTCGGCGTCGAACTGCCGGAATGGATGATGGGCTCCGAGCACCTGACCGACACCATCGAGATTCCCATCAACGGCATGTTCGTGATGTGCCTGACGCTGCTGATCACGATCGCGGTGGCCTACATCATGTACAAGTCGCGCTGGGGCAGGCAGGTCCGCGCGGTGGTGCAGAACCGCGTCATGGCCGGCGCCGTCGGCATCAACACCGAAAAGGTCGACCGCTACACCTTCGCGCTCGGATGCGGCATCGCCGGGATCGCCGGCAGCGCGTTCACGATGATCGGCTCGACCGGACCGACCGCCGGGCAGCTCTACATCGTCGATACCTTCCTCGTGGTGGTGTTCGGCGGCGCCGCGAGCCTGCTCGGCACCATCGCCTCCGCATTCACGATCTCGCAGGCCCAGTCCACGCTGGAATTCTTTCTCTCTGGTTCGATGGCGAAGGTGCTGACGCTGCTCGCCATCGTGGGAATCCTGATGCTGCGGCCCCAGGGTCTGTTCGCCATCAAAGTCCGCAAATAGCCAGAAAACGGGGCCGTGCCATGACCGACAATCCGCGCATCTTCAGTCGCTCCGAACTGCTGGGCTTGCTTGTTCTCGCGGTGCTGCTGGTGGTGATTCTGCCGCTCAGTCTCGACGTGTTCCGCCTCAACCTGGTCGCCAAGTATCTCACCTACGCCTTCGTCGCGATCGGGCTGGTGCTGTGCTGGGGCTACGGCGGCATCCTCAGCCTCGGCCAGGGCGTTTTCTTCGGCCTCGGCGGCTACTGCATGGCGATGTTCCTGAAGCTCGAGTCCTCGAGCGTCGAAAACACCAAGATCCAGTCGACGCCGGGCATTCCTGACTTCATGGACTGGAATCAGATCACGCAGCTGCCGTTTTTCTGGAAGCCGTTTCACAGCCTGTCGTTCACCATCGTCGCGATCCTGCTGGTGCCCGCGATCTTTGCCTTCATCATCGGCGCCGCGATGTTCAAGCGCCGGGTCGGCGGCGTCTACTTCGCCATCATCACCCAGGCGGTCGCGGCGATCCTCACCATCCTGATCGTCGGGCAGCAGGGCTACACCGGCGGCATCAACGGCATCACGGACCTGCGCACCCTGAAGGGGTGGGACATCCGCACCGATCACGCCAAGGTGATCCTGTATTTCGTCGAGGTCGCCTGTCTGTTCGGCTGCATCGGCGTCGCGCAATTCGTCCGTCACTCCAAGCTCGGCCGCATCCTGGTCGCGATGCGCGACAAGGAGGATCGGGTGCGGTTTTCCGGGTACAGCGTCGCCAATTTCAAGATCTTCGCGTTTTGCATCGCCGCCGTCTTCGCAGCGATCGGCGGCGCGATGTTCACCCTCGAAGTGGGCTTCATGTCGCCGTCCTTCGTCGGCATCGTTCCGTCCATCGAGATGGTGATCTACACCGCGGTCGGCGGCCGGCTGTCCATCTTCGGCGCGGTCTACGGCACGCTGCTCGTGAACTTCGCCAAGACCAGCTTCTCGGAATCGTTTCCCGAACTGTGGCTGCTCGGCCTCGGCGCGCTGTTCATCGCGGTGGTGCTGGCATTCCCGAACGGGCTTGCCGGAATCTGGCGCGACCACGTCCAGTCTCGCGTCGATCGGCTGCTGGCGTTCCGCAAATCCAAGAACGACAGCTGGACGCCGAATTCGGTGACGACCAACAGCGCTGCCGCAGAGTAGGGAGGCCATCATGCTGATCGGACATCAACCCAAGGACTTCCTGCTCGCCGTCGAGGCCCTGACGGTTTCGTTCGACGGGTTCAAGGCCGTCAACGACCTGTCCTTCTACGTCGACGAGAACGAGATCCGGGTGATCATCGGCCCGAACGGCGCCGGCAAGACCACTGTTCTCGATCTGATCTGCGGCAAGACGAAAGCGACGCATGGTTCGATCCAGTTCCGCGGCCAGGAACTGACGCGGATGAAAGAGAACGAGATCGTCCAGGCCGGAGTCGGGCGCAAGTTCCAGACTCCGTCGATCTACGACGATCTCACGGTGTTCGAGAACCTGGAGATCTCCTATCCGCGCGGCCGGTCGGTCTACGGCGCGCTGACGTTCAAGCGCGACGCCAAGGTGCGCGCCAGGGTCGAGGAGGTTGCCGAGATGATCTTCCTGAAGGATCGCCTCGACACCGGCGCCGACCTGCT
>JBKQQE010000691.1:0-5931 GCA_052326245.1 Xanthobacteraceae bacterium
CTCGGCGCCGTCGAGGTGCCGCGCGTGCGCTATCTGGCGCTGCTCGATGCGGCGCTGAAGGGCACCGCCGATTTTGCCGCCCTTCCGACCGACCGCGCCTTGAGCGGCCGCGAGGCGCTCGAGATCCTCTCCGACGTCTGACGCCGGGCGTGATCAAGAATTGGACAGATCGGCGGATTTATCCGCAGCAGAATGTGACGCGGCCGCTGTCATGGAGCTTCTGCGTGCTGCCGGCCTGGCGCGGAATCCAGATCAGGAAGATTTCTCCGCCAACGCATCGATCGTCTGCGCGTTGAAGCAGTACTCCTCGTAGTGCTGCGCCGCGGTATTGGCCTTCAGGTCGCGGTCGCAGCGCCCCTTTGACGAGCACCTGGCGCAGACGCGCTCCATGTCATGATAGACCATCGGCTGCGCGCGGGAGATCGCCTCCGCATCGATCCCCAGGGCCGCCAGCATTTTCGGCAGCTCGTCGGCGGCGTGCGGGCCCTGGCGCACCAGCGTCCCAAGATCCTGGGATGTGACGCCGAGTTCATCGGCAATGCGGTGGAATTCGCCGGAGTCGAACTGCTCCACTTCCCTGATGTTGCGTCGATACTGCAGCCAATCGCCGAACGATTCGATGAGGCGGTTGAAGCTCGCACGAGGCTGCGGCAGGTTTGTCATAGCTTTCTCCTCAATATGCCGTTGTGCATCCCGCGTCTCTGACGATGAAAGACACACGCGGAGCGATCACTTCTCGCACGGCACATCTTGCGCCCGGAATCTAACCGGGCGACTGGCATTCTTGCCCAGGAAAACATGACTGAATTGATCTGCGTCAAACTCGCAGACAGTCGCGCACCACGTCGACCGTGGCGGCTACGGTCGCGGCCGCTAGTGAGATGGGATGTAAATGTTGGAATCGGACCACTAGCTGGTGCGGGGTTGCGCCAGGATCTTCTGCAATTCGCCTCCGGGATAGCCGTTGGCGAATTCGGAGAACGTGCCGTGGCTGGCGATTTCCTGCGCCGCGCGCATGAAGCCGCCCCACGCGGTGCGGGCGAGCGCGCCGCCGACGCTGACCCGGCGCACGCCGAGTTCGGCAAGTTCGGCAACGCTGAAACCAGGCGCATTGCCGACGAGGACGTTGACGGGCTTCGGCGCCACCGCCCGCACCACTTCGGAGATCTGCTGCTTCGTCTTCAATCCCGGCGCATAGAGGCAGTCGGCGCCCGCGGCGGCAAAGGCGACCAGACGGCGGATGGTCGCCGCGAGATCGGCCTCGCCCACCAGAAACCCTTCGCAGCGCGCCACCAGGATCGCATTCGGGTCGGTGGCGTCAACGGCAGCGCGCGCCGCGGTGATCCGTTCGACCGCGAGCGCGTCCTCGTAAAGGGGCTTCGCCGCGTTGACGGCGCGGTTTTCGATCGAAAGCCCCGCAACCCCGGCGTCCAGCGCCCGGGTCACGTTCGCGGCAACCGCACGCGGCTCGTCGGCAAAGCCGTTCTCGAAATCGGCGTTGAGCGGCAACTCGGTGCCCGCGCACAGCTGCCGCAGGTGTCCGACGACCTCGTCGCAAGTGAGACCATAGTCCGCGCGGCCCGTCGACCAGGCAAACCCCGCGCTGGTCGACGCCAGCGCCTTGAAGCCGAGCGATTGCAGCAGCCGCGCGCTGCCGAGATCCCACGGGTTCGGAAGCACGAAGCAGCCGGCCTCGTGCAGCTTGCGAAATGCGACGCGTTTCTGAGCTGCTGACACGGTCATCGGCGGCCTCTCCTGATCAACAAGAGACTATTGCTGGTAGGGTGGCAGGAAGCCCGACGGCTGCTGGCGCGGCTGCGGCGGCGGCGCGGGCGGTGGCGCGGAATAGACCTGTGGCGGCGGCGCGGGCTGGCGCGCGGTCTGTTGCCGCTTCGGGGCGGGAGGCTTGGCCGGAGCTGGAGCGGGCGCCGGCGCATCCGCCTGCGTGGCGACCGCCTGATCGGGCCCCCTGCAGTCGGTCAGCCAGATGTCATAGATCGGGTGCTCGACACCGTGCAGGCCGGGGCTGGCGGCGAACATCCAGCCCGAAAAGATCTTCTTCACCTCGCCCTGCAAGGTGATCTCTTCCACTTCGACGAACGCGTCGGTGTTGGTCGCCTCCGTGGCCGGCCGCGTGTAGCATGCGTCGGGTTTGACCCGCAGCGCGCCGAACTGCACCGTCTCGCCGATGTCGACATCGAAATTGATGATGCGTCCGGTGATCTTGTCGAGCCCGGAGAACACCGCCTTCTTGTTGACGATCTTTTGCGCCGGCGGTTCGGTCACGATCTCGTCGCCGGGCTGCAACGTCGCCGGCGCGGGTGGCGCGCCCTTCGGCGGACGCTGCCCGCCCGGTTGGGCCTGTTGCGGGGCGGGTACTGCCGCCGCGCCCGCGGGCGGTCCCGCGGCGACGGCGGGCTGGTTCGACGGCGCCACATTCACCCCCGGCGGTGGCGGCAGCGGCTGCGACTGCACGGCCCCCGGCGGCGGCGCGGCGATGCCCGGTTGCGGTCGGCTCGGGATCGGCAGGACGCGACCCTGGTTCGGAAGATCGGGCACGTCCTCCTCGTCCGGATCCTGGATCGAGCCGCCCGGCACGGCGCCAGGAGGCCGGGGCGGCGAATTTGAAAAGATCGTGCCGATCTGCGCCCGCGCGGGAGGCGCCAGCGACAGCACCGTTGCAACGGCAAGCGTCACTAGTGCCGCCGATCTGAAGTCCCTGCACAGAAAGCGGCGAGCCCGTCTCAGGGACTTCAGATCGAAGAGCGGCACAAGCATCATATGATTGCTGGTGCCCATGGCTTTCCGAAGATCGCGTAAAGCTGTTGCGGCAACCGATCGCGATCTTCGGAAAGCGGCCACCAGGGCAACCAGGGATGCGGCTCGGAACATGTCGCGCGGCTTCAATGGGCGAATCGGGCTCGGAATCAGGCTTAATTCTCTTCGCCGCTCGCAGAACCTCCGGTTAACACGCCGAATACGGCGGGGAAAGGGCGGATCCGGTCGGCGGTACGGGACCTCCCCCTCCGATCCGGACCGGCCCGGGCCTCTTCTCACTGCACGGCCGGGAGCGTGCGGGCCGCGCGGCGCAGCGCCTGCGGCGGCTGCCCGAATGCCCGGACGAAGGCGCGGCGCATCCGCTCCGGGTCGCGGAAGCCGGTGGCCCGCGCCACGGCCTCGATCGGTTCGCCCGCGCCCTCCACCCGCGCCTTGGCGGCTTCGATGCGCAGCCGCTCCACCGCCTTCGACGGCGTCATGCCGGTTTCGGCGACGAAAGCGCGGGTGAAGTGTCGGGCGCTCATCGACGCCTGCTCCGCCATGCGCTCCACGGTCAATGGCTGATCGAGATTCTCGCGTGCCCAGGCCATCAGCGGCCGGAAGCGCCCGGACGGCTCCTTCAATTCGAGCAGGGTCGAAAACTGCGACTGTCCCCCGGCACGGCGGTGATAGACCACGAGCTGCCTTGCGGTGTCCCTGGCGATGGCATCGCCCTCGTCCTCGGCAACCATCGCCAGCGCGAGGTCGATTCCCGCGCTGATGCCGGCCGAGGTCCAGATCGGGCCGTCCTTGACGAAGATGCGATCGGGCTCCAGCCGCACCTTGGGGTAAGTGGACAGGAAATGCCGCGTCCGGCCCCAATGGGTGGTTGCGCGACGGCCGTCGAGCAAGCCTGCCTGTGCCAGCACATAGGCGCCGGAGCAGACGCTGGCGACCCGGCGCGCGCGCCGCGCCGCCTGCGTCACGAAGCCGATCAATTCGGTGCTGCGCAACGCCTCGCGCGTGCCCTCGCCGCCTGCGACGATCAGGATGTCCAGTCCGCGCAGGCCCTTGAAGCCCCGCGCCACCATCTCGACGCCCGACGAGCTGCGTACCGGTCCCGCGGCAAGCGCCAGCGGTGTGATCGTGGCGGGACGGCCGCTGATCCGGCCGGCAACCTCAAACACCGAAATCGGCCCCGCCGCGTCGAGCAGCTGGAAACCGGGAAAGATCAGAACACCGATCATGCGGCTCTCCTCGCCCGTTTGCGTGCCGGCCGGGCATCTGTCCGAAAATGAGGGAATAAAGTCATTTCGGACATCGCGCAAGAGTGCTGTGATGGCGCAGCAAACGATTTGCAGGGAGAGACTGATGTCCGACAGGATCGAGATTGGCTTTCTGGTGTTCCCCAAGGTGACGCAACTCGACCTCACCGGCCCGTTGCAGGTGCTGTCGCGCGTCCCCGGCGCCAGCATTCACCTGCTGTGGAAACGCATCGAGCCGGTGCCGAGCGACGCGGTGCTCAGGCTGCTGCCGACCACGACCTACGCCGACTGCCCCCAGCTCGACGTGATCTGCGTCCCCGGCGGTTCCGGGTCCGACGACATGCTCAACGACGACGAGACGCTTGGCTTCCTCAGGCGCCAGGCAGAGCGCGCCCGCTTTATCACCGCCGTCTGTACCGGATCGCTGGTGCTGGGAGCGGCAGGTCTGCTCGACGGTTATCGTGCCACCACCCACTGGTCGGCGATGCAGCATCTGGCGCGGTTCGGCGCCGAAGCAACTCCGACCAGGGTGTGCACCGATCGCAACCGCATCACCGGCGGCGGCGTCACCGCGGGAATCGATTTCGCGCTGACGCTGGCGGCCGTGCTCGCCGACACCACCACGGCGCAAATGATCCAGCTGGGGCTCGAATACAATCCGGCGCCGCCGTTCGCGGCGGGCTCGCCCACGATCGCGCCGCCGGACGTGCTGGCCCGCGTCATGGCGGCGTTGGCGCCGTCATCCGAGCGCAGGCGTATCGCGGTCGAACAGGCCGCGGCGCGCAGGATGCAGCCCGCATCCTGACACTGCGCGTCGAAGCCTGTGCTTTGAATGCGCGCCCGCGGGCTGCCGGCGATGCGTTACTGGCCGGGCGTCCACGGCTGGTAGTCGCCGGTCGCCTTCGGCCGTTTGCCGGACGCAAGCGTCGAGCCGGACGGACGATAGGCCCCCGCCGTCCCGGTCAGGTTGGGACGATGCGGCTTTTCCCACTCCCGCGGCGTGTAGCTCTGTTCGGTCGGTGGCGTATCGACGGTGTGATGCATCCAGCCGTGCCAGGACGGCGGAATCCGAGTCGCCTCGACATCGCCGTCGTAGACCACCCAGCGCCGTTCAAAACCGAGCGCGGGATCGATCTTGCCGCCACGGGTCCGATAATAGCGGTTGCCGCCCTCGTCGACGCCGACCAGTTCGCCGAAGCGCCAGGTCCACAGCTGGGTGCCGAAGGTCTGGCTGTTCCACCAGGTGAATAGCTTCAGGAAAAACTGCTTCATGGTGCGGAATCCGTCGGGTCTGATCGGCCCTTGATGACACCCGCCCATGGAATTGTCCAGCACCGGCAGCGACTTAATGCACCGCATGAAGCCGTGGTCAGCCGTGCGTCGGGGCCTTGGCGGCAACCATCTCAGAACCCTCGCCTTTTCCGTGACTTCGGGAATGCGGTCCCGCGCCGGCCCTGGCCCCTGACCGGAGTTTTCGCCGACACCTGGCGCCATCCTAATCCTTCCGTCGGCAGCGAGAACGGCGCTTCGGCGCGGTCTCAGACTCGCCCGCGCCGGCTGATCTTCGCCCGCCGGTGGCGCAGTATCGAAGCGACCTTAGAGCGTCCCGCACGGTGCGCGTTGCGATCGCGTCGGTCGCCACAGGCCCGCAACGAGGCCAGCGACGCGATGGACCGCGCATCGAGCTGTGTGGGAGCAGCGCTGCAACCTGCGTGAATGACCGACATTCGCACCGCTGCTAGGTGAGCATGCCGAGGCGTCGTCGCGCACGCGACAGACACGAACCACGCTAGTGGTCCGATTCCAACATTTGCATCCCATCTCAGCGGGCGCTTTGCAAATGTTGGAATCAAAGGACCGCTAGCTAAGTTAAAGTGGCTAGTGGAGTTTTGGATTTGACATTCGCTTC
>JBKQQE010000692.1:0-2872 GCA_052326245.1 Xanthobacteraceae bacterium
CCGGCGGCAAGAAGGTGCTCGAGGCCATCAACCTGTCGTTCTACCCGGACGCCAAGATCGGCGTGCTGGGCGTCAACGGCTCCGGCAAATCGACGCTGCTGCGGATCATGGCCGGCATCGACAAGGAATATAACGGCGAAGCCTGGGTCGCCGAGGGCGCCCGCGTCGGCTATCTCGAGCAGGAGCCGCAGCTCGATGCGACCAAGACGGTCCGCGAGAACGTGATGCTGGGGGTGGCGAAGCAGAAGGCCATCCTCGACCGCTACAACGAGCTGGCGGTGAACTATTCGGAAGAAACCGCCGACGAGATGACCAAGCTGCAGGACGAGATCGAGGCGCAGGGCCTGTGGGATCTCGACAGCAAGGTCGACCAGGCCATGGACGCGCTGCGTTGCCCGCCCGACGAGAGCGACGTCACCAAGCTGTCCGGCGGCGAGCGCCGCCGCGTCGCGCTGTGCCGCCTGCTGCTCGACCAGCCCGAACTGCTGCTGCTGGACGAACCGACCAACCATCTCGACGCCGAATCGGTGTTGTGGCTCGAAGGCCACCTGCGCAACTACCCGGGCGCGATCCTGATCGTCACCCACGACCGCTACTTCCTCGACAACGTCACCGGCTGGATCCTCGAGCTCGACCGCGGCCGCGGTATTCCCTACGAGGGCAACTACTCGTCGTGGCTGCAGCAGAAGCAGAAGCGGCTGGAGCAGGAAGGCCGCGAGGAGGCGGCGCATCAGCGCACGCTGGCGCGCGAGCAGGAATGGATCGCGGCGTCCCCCAAGGCGCGCCAGGCCAAGTCCAAGGCCCGCTACCAGCGCTATGAAGACCTCTTGAAGCAGGCCAACGAGAAGCAGACCCAGACCGCGCAGATCGTGATTCCGGTGGCCGAGCGGCTCGGCAACAACGTCGTCGATTTCGAGGGCCTGACCAAGGGCTACGGCGACCGGCTGCTGATCGACAACCTTACCTTCAAACTGCCGCCGGGCGGCATCGTCGGCGTCATCGGCCCCAACGGCGCCGGCAAGACCACGCTGTTCCGCATGATCACCGGCCAGGAGAAGCCCGACAGCGGCACCATCACCATCGGCGAGTCGGTGCATCTGGGTTATGTCGACCAGTCGCGCGACGCGCTCGACGGCAGCAAGAGCGTCTGGGAAGAGATCTCCGGCGGCAACGACCAGATCCTGCTCGGCAAGCGCGAAGTCAACTCGCGCGGCTATTGTTCGGCCTTCAACTTCAAGGGCGCCGACCAGCAGAAGAAGGTCGGATCGCTTTCCGGCGGCGAGCGCAACCGCGTTCACCTCGCCAAGATGCTGAAGTCGGGAGCCAACGTGCTGCTGCTCGACGAACCGACCAACGATCTCGACGTCGATACGCTGCGGGCGCTGGAAGAGGCGCTGGAGGATTTCGCCGGCTGCGCCGTGATCATCAGCCACGACCGCTGGTTCCTGGACCGCATTGCCACCCACATGCTGGCGTTCGAGGGCGACAGCCACGTCGAATGGTTCGAGGGCAATTTCCAGGACTACGAGAAGGACAAGATGCGCCGGCTCGGCCAGGATTCGGTGATTCCGCACCGGATGAAGTACAAGAAGCTGACGCGCTAGTGTGGTGGATTTGACATTCGCTTCAGTATTGCCGCGAACTCTTCAAGCGAATGTCAAATCCAAAACCACACTAGAATCTTATTGTTGCTAGTGTCCCTATGGTTCTAACATTCGCAAAAGAGCCCGCCGCAAAGTGATGCGAATGTTAGAACCGGGACACTAGCGTTCGACTCCGACAGCGGCTTCGCAGCCAGCCACAACGGCTGGGCGAACCCAAAAACGTCAGCTCTCCGAGATCCGATGCAGCTTGTCCAGAAGCCAGCGGTGCATCGGATTGTGCTCGTCCCTGCGGTGGCGGATTGCCGCAACCGAGAAGCTGCGTACGGCCAATGGCGGCTCGGCAACGGTAAGATGAAATGCGCCGGCATAGCTTGACGCGATGCGACGGGGCACCGTTGCAAGCGCATCCGTCGCTTGAACCGCGGCAAGGGCGGGAAGGAAGAGCGGGAGCGCGGCGATAACCTGTCGTTTCAGTCCCCGGCTCGCGAGCATGTCATCGACGACACCGTGAAGATCGCCCCCAGGTGACACCAGGATATGGCGATGCTTCAGATAGGTTTCGAGTGCGATGGTCCCGGCCAATTTGTGTTTCCGATTGCCCACCACGAGAAAGTGCTCCTGGAACAAGTGTTCCTTGATGAACGCATCGGTCAGGTGTCCAAAATACCCGAGAGCGATATCGAGTTCCCCGGCCGTGAGGGCGTCGAGCGCATCCTGCCGGCCAATTGCTCGCGCAATGATGCGCAACCCGGGAGCGGAGATGGAAAGCGTCTTGATCAGCTCGGGCACCAGCGTGACCAGCTCCGCATCCAACGCCGAAAGACGGACAACTCCATCTGCGGAGCCGGGATCAAAAATCTGAGGACCAGCTACCGCTTTGCGCAGGGACTCAATCGCATCTGCGATCGGCTTCTCCAGCGCCAGCGCGACCGCCGTCGGTTCCACGCCGTGCGGTCGGCGTAGGAACAGTTCGTCGCCAAAAATCTCGCGCAGGCGCTTGAGCGCATGGCTCACCCCGGATTGGGTGAGCCCAAGATCTGCGGCGACCTCCGTCGCCTTTCGATGGCGCAGGAGCCCGATAAAAACCAGGAGAACCGTCAGATCCAGCCTTCTGAGTTCGTTATTCTTGAAATCCGACATGAAGTGATTTCATTTCTGTTTGTATCTCTCGGTGACTATCATGAGGCCACTGAAATTGGCAAACGGAAAACCTCCCATGAAGATCGCGATCATTGGAACGGGAAATGTCGGGGGAGCGCTGGCACGTG
>JBKQQE010000693.1:0-16148 GCA_052326245.1 Xanthobacteraceae bacterium
GCGGCGACCGCCGCCTCGGCATCTTGCGCCGCGAATGTCGGAACCATCCTGATCTGATAGGCCTCCAGCAAACGCCGAACCTCGATCGGATCGAGCCATTCGCGACCTTGCTGCACCGCGACTTCGATGATGCGGCGCGCCGCCTGCTGGTCCGGTGCAAACTCCTTCGGCAAGCTCGGCGGAACCTCCGCCAGCGTTTCGACGGCCTCGCGGTGGTGCACCAGATGCATGAAACCGCGCACGGCGTCGTCCTCGGTCGGATAGTTCGGAATGGCAGCGGCGTCGAGCGTCCGTGAGATGCTCTCGTCGGCCCCGATCCACGCCGCGATCACCGGCTTGGGTGTCAGCGAACGCTTTTTCCGGTCCTCCTGCACCACGCGGGCAACGGTCTCGGCGATCTCGTTCGAGGACGCCACCGCGGTCTGCACGTTCATGACCAGGACCGCGTCATTGCCCGGGTCCGCGAGCAGCGCCTCGAGCGCCGCGCCATAGCGCGGCGCGTCCGCATCGCCCGAGATATCGATCGGATTGGCATGCGACCATCGCGGCGGCAACATTGCGCCCAGCCGCTCCTCCAGAGCCGGCCCCACGGCTGCCGGGATTCCCCCCAGCTCGGCCAGACGATCGACCGCCAGCGCGCCGATGCCGCCACCATTGGTCAGGATGGCCAGCCGCTTTCCCCCCGGGGCCTTGCCGCGTCCCAGCGTTTCGGCGCAGTCGAACAGCTCGCGCAGATCAAATACCCGCAGCATGCCGGCCCTGCGGAACGCAGCATCGTAGACCGCGTCCGCGACGGCCAGCGAACCGGTATGGGTGGCCGCAGCCCTGGGGCTTTGCACCACCCGTCCCGACTTGACCACGACGATTGGCTTGACGCGCGCCGCGGCACGAGCCGCCGACATGAATTTGCGCGCATCCTTGATGGCCTCGACATAGAGCAGGATCGCCCGCGTATGGGTGTCGAGCGCGAAATAGTCGAGGCAATCAGCGATATCGACGTCGAGTTCATCGCCGACCGAAACGATCCCGGAAAAGCCGACGGACCTTTGCGCGGCCCAGTCGACCATGCCGGCCACGATGGCTCCGGACTGCGAAATCAGCGCGAGATTCCCGGCGCGCGGGGTATGCGCGGCAAAACTCGCATTGATATTGGCGCCCGGCATCATGACGCCGAGGCAGTTTGGCCCGATCAGTCGCATGCCATGCGCCCGCGCCGCGCGATTCGCCGCCTCGGCCAGCGATCCCGGGCCGTGACCGAGGCCGGCGCTGACGATCACCGCCCCTGCCGTCCCGCGTCGTGCGGCATCGGCGACAATGCCCGGAATGGTCTCGACGGGGGCGGAGATGACGACGAGATCGGGCACGAACGGGAGCTGGTCCAGCGCCTTCACGGTGGCACGTCCGGCAATGCTGCTATGGCGCGGATTGACGATGCCGACCTGCCCCGCGAACCGCGCGGCGAGAATATTTCCAAGAATGGCCGCGCCGAACGAATGCGGCCTCGAGCTCGCACCGACCAGCGCGATGGATCGGGGCGAAAACACCTTGTTCAATCGATAGACCGACATGGGATGACAGCGGTTGCAGAGTGAAGGTTGAACGCGGCTCTGTCTAGCAGGTTTGGCTCGGCATCAACACGGCAACGCCAGGTCCAGGCGACATTTTGCCGAAGTATTGACGGGCAGAGTCGAGCTGCCATCATGCAACTCACACGCGGCTGCGTTGCAAGCGCGAATGTTGAACACACGCCGCATACGCCGAGATCGCAAACGCGACCTCAGTTCCGGCGCGGCGTGGCATCCTTCAAGGCGCGCATGATGTCTTCGCGCGCGATGACGCCGACCAGCCGCCGTTCGCCCGTGATCACCGGGACGCTGCGCAGCCGGTGTTCAATCATCAGCTGCAGCACCCGCGTCAGCTTGGTCGCGGGGCCGACATAGATGAACTCGGTCGTCATGACATCCGCGACCGTCTGTTTCATCAACGCGTCATAGTGAGGGACGAGGCTGTGCGGCGTGAACGCGAAGCACTTCAGGAAATCGAACTTCGACACCACCCCGATGACGTCGTCATTCTCGACAACCGGGTAGGCGTTGAAGTCGTCTGCCTCGAATTGGGTCTGAAGATCGGCCATCGACTGATCGCGGCTCGCCGTCTTCACCGGCGCCGTCATGTAGTCTGCAACTGTCGCTTCAAGAAATCTGAACAAGTGGCGCACTCCGCGAAGTCATGGCATGAAGGTTCGAGCCTAGTGTCCCGAGTCCGAAGTTCGCTTGATCCCGCGGCACCCTCCCAGCGCGGGGGGCAGGTTTCGCGACCAAGACCTTGAGCACCCGTTCAACATTTCCGCCCTGATCGCGCCGGCATCGACACCGGCAGGCAGTTCTACGGTTCTGGCAAACCAGCCATCGCTGCGCCCGATCAGGCGACAATCCGCGTCTGTTTCCTCGCGCCGCGATCTCTTCTCGCCGCGGATTGTCAGGATGGTGTCGGCGCTGCTGACCTCCACGTCCTGCTCCTCAAGCCACGGTAATTCCACGGTAATTTCGATATTCTCGGCGCTCTCGCTGAGATCCATGCTGGGCTGCGGCAGTCGCGACGGACCGCCCTGCCAGGCACGGGCAAAGCCCTCGAACAGGCGATCCATCTCCTGCTGCAGCGTCGCAAGCGGAGGCAGCCCGCGAGCTGCAGCCAAGCGGTCGAAACCGACGGGAAGCGGCGATTTGATGGTCATGACGCCTCCAAACCCAGGGGCAAGCCGCAGTCGAGCTTTGAGGAAATTTGCCGTGTCCACGCCGGTTGTGGTTTGATCAGTGTCAAAGGTCGGAGCTGCGGGCTCGACCAAATGCTCAATCTGCACGATGATTGCTTTGTTCCCGCCCGCCTGCCGAAGCTGTGCCCGAGAATGGATAGCGCCTGGTCTGACCGCAGCCGACGAAAGCGCGCGAGCCGTCCCCCGACGGCCGGCGCGGGCGTGGGCCCTTCCACAGTCAGCCCAGACCCCGGCTCGCACCATCGTCGCCTGCGACCTTCCTTGCCCAGCGATCGCGCGTTTACGCTGATCGCGCTCCGCTGTCTCGAATCCATGGTGATACACCAGGATGCGACAGCGCGAGGCGAACTCGCCGCGCTGCATCAAATGCGAATTGCGATCACCTGCCTGCGAACCGCGGTGTCATTTTTTTCCCCGATGGTTGCCGGCGAGCAGTGGACCCGGCTCAAGCAAGAGCTAAAATGGCTAAATGGCCATCTCGGCGCCGCGCGGGATCTCGACGTCGTCGTGGGCCAGTTGCATGCCGACGGCGACGGCAAGCGGTTAACCCGCAAATTGACCGACACATGGAGCGCCAGCCATGCACGTGTCGCCAAGGCTCTCCGATCAGACCGATTCCGCAGGTTGATCGAAAACGGCGCCGAGTGGATTCAACGCGGCCAATGGCGCGACAACAACGAAACGGCGCCGAATCTGGCCCGCGCCATTCTGATCTCGGAATACGCTTCGCGCCGACTCAAGCGCTGGCAATCGCAGGTCCTGCGAAAAGGCGGCGATCTCGCCGCGATGGATGCCGACGCCCGCCACCGCCTTCGGATTCGGACCAAACGGGTCCGCTACGCCGTGGAGTGGTTCGGCAACCTTCTCCCGGGGGTCACGCCGGAACGCCACCGCGCCATGCTGAAGGAATTGAGGCGGGCGCAAAGATGCCTCGGCGAGCTGAATGACGCGGAACGCGCCAAGGCGCTGGTTGACAAGAACGGCGCTGAACAGCGGACATCCACGCTCACCAAGCAGGAAAAGCGGTTGATCCGGACGGCGCAAACGGCGTTTCTGGCACTTGCAGAATTGTCCCGTCCAGCCTGACCAGCGCTAACCCCCGCAAGCGTTGAGCGTCTTTCGATGCCGATCAGTTGACCGGCGGCTGACCGGCGGCGAAGATCTTGGCGGCCTGTTCGCAGATCCGCTGCGAATGTCGGAACAGCATCTGGCTGTCCTGTCGGAATGCTTCCGCCTGATGCTCGCTGCAATCGGTGTAAACCGTTGCGATCTCGCGGATCGAATGAGCGCTGGCCAGCCTCGCAACGAACTCGGATGCGATTTCGATCTCGGCGCGTACCCGGTCCATGACCTCGTTGCTGGACTTCGCCATCTCGTCGAACAACACCTTCTGAACGCCGAGCGTGACGTCGAGGGCGTACCGACCCGATTTGACGATCTGCCCGGCACCCAGCTCTGCGACCCGGGTTGCGTCGTCGGCATGTGCGCTCAATTCCGACATCGCTGTCCTCCATTTCATTACATTAACAATAAGCCCCGCGCTGCATGGTTCCCTTGCGCTGGATCAATCCCGCTGCGAACCGTGTTCGGGAATGATTGCCACGTCGTCGCCTTGACAAAAACAGCTAACGCGCCAGCAAGACGCAGCGATCCGAGCTGCCGAGCAGATGCCGCGTGACGCCTCCCAGGACCCACTCGCGAATGCGGGAGTGGCCATAGGCGCCGGCCACGATCAGGCCCGCGCCGACTGTGGCGGCAATGCGGTCCAGCTGCTCAGCGGCATGGCCCGTGCTTTCAGGCACCACCTCAGAGGCGGAAATTCCGTGGCGCGCCAGCCAGCCGGCGACATCATGGACGCGCGCCGTCGCTTCGGACCTGCCGCCCTCTCGTTCCACGATCTCGACGATCGTGACGTCTTTGGCCTTGTGCAGCAGCGGCAGGGCGTCGACAATCGCGCGCCTGGCCTCCGGCGTGTCCTTCCAGGCAACCAGGCAGCTCCGCAAGTCGAGCCACTGTGCCGAAGGCGGCGCAACGAGCAGCGGCCGCCCGGCGCGCATGACCAGATCGTCGACATCAGCCTGCTGGAACGGATCGGAAAGCTCGCGGCTGCACTGTCCGCCGATGACGAGATCCGCGGCCCGCGCCTGCCGGGCAACATACGCGGTGGGCAGGTCGACCGCACACCGCCATTCGACGGTCCGCGCGCGCGACTTCATCGCCACCCTGAATTGCTCTTCAAGTTCCGCCAAGCGCTTGGTGATGGACGCACCGGCTTCGTCGATCAGCCTTTGCGCCGCCGATCCCGTCGTGAAATATGGCGGCGGGCTGAACTCCGACGCCGCCACGCCGATCACATGAGCCCCGAACCGCTCCGCCACATCCCCGGTGATGGCAAGGCAGGCATCATTCGAATCGTAGAGCTTCAGGTTGGCCATCACGGTTGCATAGGTCATCGGACACTCCTCGCCTGTGACAACGCTAGCCACCCGTGGCGCCATGCTCATGAGCCACATCAAAGCCTGTCGCGAGTCAGACAGGCGCATTCTAGATCCGGCATGGCGCAGTGAAAATAAAGATTCCGCGTCCGGAATGTGGAAATTCCGGACGGCTGCCGCGCCGTTGCCCGACGTACGCCCGGGTGGCGACGCATCGCAATGGAGGCGGCGACGCCCGCGGCACCATCATCGCGGACATGATCGCACCGCGCGCGGGAGCCCTCCGCGCCCGGGTTGATCTGCGTCAAAATGTCCCCGCCGGCGTTCGACTAGTCAATTATGCAACACCAGTGTACGGATGATCTCCGTCCTGATCGTTCCCACTTTCCATGTTCGGAGGCCTTCGTGCGCGCACACCAGATCATGACTCGCCAGGTCCTCACGGTCGGAACGGATACACCGATCTCCGAAGCGGCTGCGACGATGCTGAAGCACCACGTGAGCGGCCTTCCGGTGGTCGATGCGGCGGGTAAACTCGTCGGAATTGTTTCCGAGGGGGATTTCATCCGGCGCGCGGAAATCGGCACCCAGCGCACGCGCAGCCGCTGGCTGCAACTCTTGGTCGGACCGGGCAAGGTCGCGACCGAATTCGTCCACCAGCAAGGCCGCAAGGTGGGCGAGGTGATGACCCGGGATCCGCAAACCGTTTCCGAGAGCACGCCTTTGGCAGAGGTGGTTCAGCTGATGGAAAAGTACAACATCAAGCGCCTTCCGGTAATGCGCGGCGATCAACTCGTCGGGATCGTCACCCGCTCGAATCTTCTGCAAGCCGTCGCGGGATTGGCGCGCGATGTCCCCGACCCGACCGCGGACGACGATCACATCCGCGACCGTATCATCACATCGATCGACAAGGCTGACTGGCGCCCGTTCGGGCTCGGCGTGACCGTTCGCGATGGCGTGGTCCACCTGCACGGCGTCATCGTCGACGAAGCGTCGCGGCAGGCGGCGATCGTGGCGGCCGAGAACATCGAGGGGGTCAAGGAAGTTCATGACCACCTCTGCTGGGTCGACACCATGTCGGGGATGTATGTGAATTCGCCGGAAGATGAAAAACAGTCCAAGGTAAGTTGAACCACAGAACGGGAATCCTGATGTCACACTTTCATGCAGTCGTTTGGGTCGATCATTCCCAGGCGAAGATTTTTCACGTCGGTTCGTCCGGCACCGATGGCGTTATCCTGCATCCGCATTCGGCCGAGAAGCACATCCACCACAAGGCAAACTCCATCGGAAGCGGCCATGCTCACGAAGGCAAGCAGTTCATGGAGAGCGTCACGGAAGCCATCACCGACGCCGGCGAAATCCTGATTGTCGGCCCCGCGGGGGCAAAGAATGAACTGGCCAAGTATCTTCGGACGTCCCATCCGGCGATCGGCCAGCGCATCGTCGGCGTGGAGCCGGCCGACCACCTGAGCGACCGCGAAATCGTGGCCCTGGCGCGCCAGCACTTCAAGCTGGGGGCGCCTCGGTCGGTCTCCTCGCCCGGCGCTGCTCACTGAGAAACTCGCTCCCGGGAGCCCCCGGGGCGTCGCCCAGCCGCCCTTTCCGCTTGAGCAAGACCCTGTCTTTGGACGATACTTGCAAGATGAGCCAATGCTGGCTTCGTCCGATGTCCGGGGCTGCTTAAAGCGTGAGTGAATCAGGGAAATCATCCGCCGGCGCGGGCTTTCACGACCAGTCTCTGCGGCGCGGAATCGACGAATCGGGGGTGGGACTGTGGGAGCTCGATTTTGCGACCGGGCAAATGGCCTGGTCGCCCGCGGCGCATCGGCTGCTCGGCGTCGCTGAGGACGCTCCGGTCAGCTTCGACGTCTTCCTGTCGCGGTTGGCCCCCCAGGACCGGGATCGAACCGAGCTGGCGGTCCGGCTTTGCCTCGACGATAGCGGCAGTCTCGACCTCCAATACCAGATCGATGACTCCAGGGATCACAGCCATTGGATCCGGCTGCGGGGCGGGATCATCCGCGACGACGACGGGCCCTCACGGCGCCTGGGCGGGGTTGTGTTTGGCATCGGCGACCAAAAGCGCCTGGAAGAGGCGTTGCGGACGCGCGAGAATCACCTGCGCTCGATCCTCGATACCGTCCCCGATGCCATGATCGTGATCGACGAGCGCGGCGCGGTGCAATCATTCAGCTCGGCGGCGGAACGGCTGTTTGGCTATTCGGGGCCGGAAGTCATCGGCCGCAACGTCAGCATCCTGATGCCCGAGCCGGACCGCTCCCGCCACGACGGCTACCTCCAGCGCTACCGCTCGACCGGTGAGCGCCACATCATCGGAATCGGGCGCATCGTCTCCGGGCGGCGCCGCGACGGCTCGACATTTCCCATGCACCTGTCGATCGGAGAAATGCAGCCCGGAGGGGAGCGCTATTTCACCGGGTTTGTGCGCGATCTGACCGAGCACCAGCAGACCCAGGCCCGGCTTCAGGAGCTGCAGTCGGAGCTCGTCCATGTGTCGCGCCTGAGCGCGATGGGCGAAATGGCGTCGGCGCTGGCCCACGAGCTCAACCAGCCATTGTCCGCGATCAGCAACTACATGAAAGGCTCGCGGCGCCTGCTGGCCGGAAGCAGCGACCCGAATGCCGCGAAGATCGAGACCGCCCTCGATCGCGCCGCCGAGCAGGCCATGAGGGCGGGCCAGATCATCCGGCGCCTGCGAAATTTCGTTTCGCGCGGCGAGTCCGAGAAGCGGGTCGAAAGCGTCTCCAAGCTGATCGAGGAGGCCGGCGCGCTCGGCCTCACCGGCGCCCGCGAACAAGGCGTGCTGCTGCGGTTCAACCTCGATCCGGACAACGACCTGGTGCTTGTCGACCGGGTTCAGATCCAGCAGGTTCTGGTCAATCTGTTTCGCAACGCTCTCGAGGCGATGACCCATTCGGTGCGACGTGAGTTGATCGCGTCCAACGCCAAGGCCGCCGACGACATGATTGAGATCTTGATTTCAGATACGGGACATGGCTTTGCCGAGGGTGTCGAGGCGCACCTTTTTCAGACCTTCTTCACGACCAAGGAGACCGGGATGGGCGTCGGACTCTCCATCAGCCGCTCAATCATCGAAGCCCACGGTGGCAGGATGCACGCCGAATCCAACGAGTCCGGGGGGGCGACGTTCCGCTTCACGCTGCCGGCCGCAAACGATGGAGCGACCACCGATGCCTAGTGGGAACGTCTACGTCATCGATGACGATCCCGCGATGCGGGACTCGCTGGATTTCCTGCTGGGATCCGCGGGCTTCCGGGTCACATTGTTCGATTCGGCCCTGCGCTTCCTGGAAGCGCTGCCCGATCTCGCCTTTGGCTGCGTGCTGTCGGACGTCCGGATGCCGGGGCTTGACGGATTGGAGCTTCTCAAGCGCCTCAGGTCGCTGCGCAAGCAGCTGCCGATCATCATCATGACCGGGCACGGCGATATCCCGCTCGCCGTGGAGGCGATGAAGCACGGCGCCATCGATTTTCTCGAAAAGCCGTTCGAGGACGACCGCCTGATCGCCCGGATCGAGGAAGCGATCAAGCAGGGGCAGGAGCACGCCCGTGACGACGCAATGGATGTCGAGGTCGCCTCCCGGATCGCAAGCCTCAGCCCGCGCGAACGCCAGGTCATGGATGGGCTGGTAGCCGGGCTTTCCAACAAGCTGATCGCCCGCGAATACGACATCAGTCCGCGGACCATCGAAGTCTACCGCGCCAATGTAATGACCAAGATGCAAGCCGCCAGCATTTCCGAACTGGTGCGACTGGCCATGCGCGGAGGCCTGCTCAAGGATTGAGCTAGGTCAACATTCATCGACATCGCAGGCGTAACCGTTGGTTTCCTTGGTTCGCCAAAAGGACACGAGGAATGCCCAAGCCAGCCAACGACACCATTTTCGTCGTCGATGACGACCCCGGCGTGTTGGGGTCGCTTCGCTTCTTGCTGGAGGCGGAGGGTTTCGACGTCAAGACGTTCAGAAGCGGCGCCGCGCTTCTGCGGGCGCAGGACGCTGCCCGGTGCGACTGCTTTGTCATCGACTACAAGCTTGAAGACATGGACGGGCTCGAGCTGGCCAGCCAGCTGCGTGGACGCCAGATCGACGCGCCGATCATCATGATCACCGGCTACCCTGACGCGCACGTGATGGCGAACGCGACGGCGGCGGGGGCGCTCGAGGTCCTGGTCAAGCCGCACCTGGAGGACCGCCTGGTGGCGGATGTTCGTAGCGCCATACAGGATCGGCGCAGTTCGCGCGCTTCCGCGTAAGGCCCGACCGGCCTCCGGGAAACTACTTAGGGGATAGCCCTTAAGAGGCGGCCCCTAAGATATGGAGCGAAATGTCAGTTTTCGGCCAGTTGCAATAGACAGGATCCATCTACCGCAACAAGGAGATGGTCCATGCTCACCTCTTCCGCCGTTACCCCCGCCGTTACCTCCGCCGCTTCCGTTACCGACCTAGCCTTCACCCGGCCGTCGGTCGATCAGTTCGGCTCCGTGATGGGGCATGCTGGACTGATCGCAACCGAGTTCAGCTACAAGAAGGACGCCGAGATCTACGGCGAAGAAGAGCCGGCGGAGTATGTCTATCAGGTGGTGCGTGGCGCGGTCCGCAGCTACAAGCTGCTGTCGGACGGGCGACGCCAGATTGGCGCCTTCCACCTGCCGGGCGATGTGTTCGGGCTCGAGTCGGGACCGGTTCATCGGCTCACGGCGGAAGCGATCATCGATACCACCGTGCGGCTCATCAAGCGCCGCGCCATCGAACAGGCGGCGGCGACTGACGTGCAGATTGTCCGCGGGCTGCTGAATATGACCACTGGCAGCTTGAAGCATGCCGAGGACCACATGCTGCTGCTGGGCCGCAAGACCGCGATGGAGCGTGTCGCCACCTTCCTGCTCGAAATGGATCGCCGCCTCGCGGTTGCCGGGATGATGGCGCTTCCGATGTGCCGCCGCGATATCGGCGATTATCTTGGGCTCACGCTCGAGACGGTTTCCCGCGCGCTATCGCAGCTGCATGAGCAGGAAGTGCTGGGATTTTCCGGTGCCCGACAGATCGTGCTGCGCAATCGCCAGCGGCTGCGGAACATGGATGCCTGATTCGAGCCCAGCAATGAATTGACACGTGTCCCGCACAATTCAAGGCGGGACACGCGAGCTTCAATCACCGCAATGAAGTCGAAGCAGCCGCCGCAGTGCCGAGAAATTCGACACGCGGCGTAGCCGCGCGCGGTGCATACCGACGCCGGATTGCGGCCGGCTCCTCAAGATCGCGCAAGTGCTGAAGCTGCCGCTTCGGCGCTGTCACGCCTAAAACCCCAAAACATGCAGATCCGCCGCTCCTGCGGGGGCGCCGGCGCCTTGACCAAGCCCGTTCGCTCAGCTGGGCTGGATCCGGGCGTTGTCCCACAGTTCGAAGCGATCCCACGCCTCGGTAAGCGCCTGGACGAGGGTGTCGATATGCTCGTCGGTATGCCACGGCGACGGCGTGATGCGCAGGCGCTCGGTGCCGCGGGGCACCGTCGGATAGTTGATCGGCTGAATGTAGATGCCGTGCTTGACCAGCAAATAGTCGCTGACGCTCTTGCAGTTCTCGGGATGGCCAACCAGCACCGGAACGATGTGCGAGGGGCTCTTGATCTGCGGCAACCCGCGGCGCTCCAGCAGCCGCTTCAGTCGCGACGCGCGCTCCCGGTGCCGCTGGCGTTCCATATCCGAGGTCTTGAGATGGCGGATCGCCGCCGTCGCCGCAGCGCAGACCGGCGGCGGAAGCGCCGTCGTAAAAATGAATCCCGGCGCGTAGGACCGAATCGCGTCGATCATCGCGGCCGATCCGGTCAGGTAGCCGCCGAGACAGCCGTAGGCCTTTGCCAGCGTGCCCTCGATGACGTCGATCCGATGCGCAACGCCCAGCTGCTCGCTGACGCCGCCGCCGCGCGGGCCATACATGCCAACGGCGTGGACCTCGTCACAATAAGTCATAGCGCCGTACTGCTCGGCGAGGTCGCAGATATCCTCGATCGGCGCGATATCGCCGTCCATCGAGTAGAGGCTTTCGAACACGATCAGCTTTGGTCGGCTTTTCCCCGCCGCGCGCAACAGCTGTTCCAGGTGGTCGACGTCGTTATGCCGGAAAATCCTCTTCTCGCAATTCGACTGGTGGATCCCCTCGATCATCGAATTGTGGTTGGATGCGTCGGACAGGATCAGGCAGTTGGGAATGAGCTTGGCAAGGGTGGAAATACCGGCCTGATTGGAAACATAGCCAGAGGTGAAGACCAGAGCGGCGGCCTTGCCGTGAAGATCGGCCAGTTCCCTCTCGAGTTCGACCAGCGGATGGTTGGTCCCGGCAATATTTCGGGTTCCGCCGGCGCCCGTGCCCATCCGCAACGCGGTCTCGACCATGGCGCCGACCACCGCGGGATGCTGGCTCATGCCAAGATAGTCGTTGGAACACCACAGGGTGATTTCGCGCGTTCCCGCACGCGAATGCCAGAGCGCTTGCGGAAACCGCCCGGCCAGCCTCTCGATGTCGGCGAACACCCGGTAGCGGCGCTCATCATGGAGCCGACGCAGTGCATCGTCGAACATGGCCTGATAGTTTACCGACCCGCTCAGGGTCCGCACCACGTCACAAAACCTCGGCGCCGATCGCGCCTGCGGCTCCAGAACTGTAGCATCTGCGGAAACCATCAGTCGAACCTCATTCATGCCGGACGAAACAAAACCACTTCAACACCATGACCGGCTGATGGTAAATCTCGTTGAGCCAGATCAAACCAGGCCCGGCTGGCCGATCTAGCTTCGGCCCGCGCCTTGGAGATCCCGGCATGAAGTTCATCAGAGGCGGCCTTGGCAAGGGCGGGTTGAGGTTCCTTTCGACCAAGCTTCTGCAGCAGCGGCGCAGCCACGGCCGCGGCGACTGGCTGCGCCTCCTGCTGCTGACCAACATGCTGCTGTGCTTCGGACTGGTGGTGCTCTATATCCTGCGCAATCGTCTCGCCGGCTAACCACCCGGCGCCGCCGGTCGCGTTCACGGCTCCTTAGGCGGCTCGTCGTCGGCAATGGCGCGCCATGCCGCGCCGTCGAGATCCTCATATTGTCCGCTCTTCAGCGACCACATGAATCCGAGCAGGCCGATAAAGCCGAGGCCAAGCGCCAGCGGCACAAGATAAATCAGGACTTCCATCACGCCATCTCCCGAGACGCGCTTCGGGCTCGAAGCGCGTTGAGCATCACCAGCAAGGACGATCCCGACATCGCCGCAGCGGCAATCAAGGGCGTCACCATGCCGACGATCGCAAGGGGCACGGCCAGAAAATTGTAACCGATCGCAAGCACCAGGTTCTGCCGCATCAATTTCACCGCCTTGCGCGACAGGCTGACGGCGACCATCACTGGCGCGAGGTCCCGGCCGAGGAAGACGAGATCGGCCGCGGCCTGGCTGAGATGGGTCGCGCTGATCGGAGACATCGAGACTGTCGCCGCCGCCAGCGACGGCGCATCATTGAGCCCGTCTCCCACCATCATCACCTTGTGGCCGGCGCGCTGCAGCGCCTCGATGCGGGCGATCTTTCCCGCTGGCGTCATGCGCGCGCGCCACGCCGATACACCGAGCTGCTCGGCCGCGAATCTGACCGCGGTATCCCGGTCACCGGAAAGGATCTCGATCGCGAGGCCGGCCTGGCGCAGGCCGGCAATCACCCGCGCCGCGTCGGCACGAAGCCGCTGGCGCACCGCAAATGCGTAGCGTTCAGCGCCGCGGCTGAACGCGACGACGGAAACCTCGGGATCTTCACCGAACAACCGCGCCGCCTCGCTCTCGGCGCCGCAATAGAGCGGGCTTCCGAGCCTTACCTCGACCCCGTCCACCTCGCCGCGAACCCCTTGGCCAGGATCATGGGTCGCCCCTTCCATCGGCTACAGCGCCTGCGCGGCGCGCGCAACGGCCGCCGCCAGCGGGTGATGGCTGGCGAGAGCCACCCTGCCAGCCAAGGCAAGCACTTCCGCCGGGATGTCGCCCGCATTCACCACGTCAAGGTCCGGCAGCGTCAGGGTTCCGGTCTTGTCGAAAACGATGGTATCGACCGAGGCGACGCGCTCGATGGCATCTCCCGAGTTCAACAACACGCCCGCCTTGAACATCGCCCCCGCCGCAATGGTCTGGACCGCGGGAATTGCCAGGCCGAGAGCGCACGGACAGGTGATGATCAGGACCGCGATCGCAGTGACGATCGAGTCGTGCCAGGACGCTCCCGTCGCGAGCCAGCCAAGCATCGTCAACAGCGCCGTGGCGTGCACGACCGGCGCATACAGCCGGGACGCCCGGTCGGCCAGCTGCACGTAGCGCGAACGCGTCTGCAGCGCGTTGTCGAGCAGCCGCCCGATCTCGGCCAGCAACGTGCCCTCCGACGACGCCGCGACCCGGATCCGCAGGGTCCCGGACACGTTGAGCGTGCCGGCATAGACCTGCGAGCCCGCCTGCGCGGCCTCGTAGAGCGTTTCTCCCGTGATCAGGCTCTGATCGACCTCGGAACGCCCCTCCACCACGACGCCGTCGACGGCGCAGCGTTCGCCGGGGCGCAGCAAGACCAGATCGCCGGCGCAGATCGCCGCGACCGGAACCTCGCGGATCTCGTCAGCGCTGATGAATTTCGTCGCCGTCTCGGCCTTCAGCGCGGCGAGATTTCCAGCCACGGTCCGGGTCCGCCGGCGCATGCTCTGGTCGAGATAGCGCCCCACCAGCAGGAAGGTCAGGAGCATGATCGCCGCATCGAAATAGGCATGCTCGGCGTGATTGGCGGTCTCGACCAGCGACATTCCGAGCGCGAGGATCACGCCGATGCTGATCGGCACGTCCATGTTCACCCCGCCGGCGCGCAACGCCATATAGGCCGACCGAAAGAACGGCTGGCCGGCATAAGCCGCCGCCGGCAGCGCGATCAGGGCCGAAAGCCAATGGAAGAAGTCCCGCTGCTCCGGAATCATGTCCGAGTTGCCAGACCACACCGGAATCGAGAGCATCATGACGTTCATGGCCGCGAACGCCGCGACGCCGAGGCAGCGCAGCAGATGGCGCGACTGCTGGGCTTCGGCCATTTCGGCGCGAACCGGCTCGAACGGATAGGCCTTGTAACCGAGTTCCGCCAGGCGATCGATGAACTGGACCGGATCGAGCGCGCCCAACTTCCATTCCAGGGCCAATCGGCGATCCGTCAAATTGACCCGGGCGAGCGTCACGTCGGGAAGCGACGACATTCCACGCTCGATCTTGGTCATGCAGCTCGCGCAGCTCACTCCCTCCACCGCGAGGTCCAGATGCGCGAGACCGGTACCAAGGTCTTTCACATAATGTGAGAAGTCCCGCGTCGACTGCATCACGGCACTCCAGCTAGTTCAGGATGACGCGATTCCGCGAGAGGAACACGCGCTTGCCCTGCATGTCGCCCTCGATCACCAGTTCCCACTGGCCCGGCGCCACGCCGGCGACATTACCGCGATACTCGCCATCTTGCAGCTCGGCAAATGCAATCAGCTTGTCGTCCCGCTGGTCGGCCGGTCGCTCCAATCGCCCGGAAAACGCCATTCCGGTCAACGGCAGGCCGTCGCGGTCATGCGCTTCGACCCGCAACGCGGCAGCGCCGTCGGGCCTTCGCTCGATCTTGGCGTCGACCTTCCAATCGCGGGCGTCCTGGTCACGGGCGGCGTTGATTTCGCTCTGGTAGGCCAGGCTTGCCTTGTAGGCGCTATCGACTTCAGTGCCGGGCAGCGTGCTGATGGCCATATGCATCATGAAAATATTGACCCCGATGACCACCGCGAAGAACGCAAGTGTCACGATCAGAACGAAGCGGCCAGTCAACGGCTTCTGCGCAGGGAGCGATTTCGTCATGGGAACTCAGCCTCTGTTAGGGGATCACGAAGTTGTCGGTTGCCGATGCTACTTCGCCGGTGCCGATATCGGTGACGATGAATCTGACCGGCGTCGATGCCGGCAGGCTACTGTCCGGCTGCGCGGTGACGAGCACCCGCAGTTCCGTGGTGCCGTCCCGGCCGACCACGATCTCCGGGCGGTCGACCGTGACCGAATCCACTCCGACGACGTGCAGCGTCGGACTGACCACGCCATCGACGTCGATTGCGACCATCTGATCAAACGCCCGCTTGTTGAGCACCCGGAGTGTATAGGCATTGCGGACCGCTCCATCGGCGAGCCTGACCGCGACGGGATTGCGGTCGTGCAGGACGCTAACATTGAGCGCCGTGCGTGTCATGAGCGCGTACAGCATGATTCCGCCGACTCCGGCGATCATGGCGGCATATACCAAGGTCCGCGGCCTGACCGGGCGAAAGATCTCCGGCTTCCCCGCCCGCCGCCGCGCGATATTGATATCATTGTCGTAGCCGATCAGCCGCGGCGGCCGCCCGATCTTGGCCATCACGGTATCGCAGGCATCGATGCACAGGCCGCACTGGATGCAGTCGAGCTGGGCGCCGTCACGAATGTCGATGCCGGTCGGACAGACCGCGACGCATTGCCGGCAGTCGACGCAATCGCCGACCGGCTGGCCCTTCGCGCGCAAGTCCAACGCCTTCTTCAGCGAGGTGCGCTTTTCGCCGCGATCGACCTTGTACGTTACATTGAGGGCCCACTCGTCGGTCAAGGCCGCCTGGATGCGCGGCCACGGGCACATGTAGACGCAGACCTGCTCGCGCATGAAGCCCGCGAGCAGATAGGTCGTGAAGGTGAGGATCGCGATCCAGATATAGGCGATCATCGGCGCCTGGAACATCAGCAGCTTGCCGACCAGGGTCGGCGCGTCGTTGAAATACAGAACCCAGGCGCCCCCGGTCCACCACGCGATCATCAGCCAGAGAAAATGCTTGAGCGCGACCCGGCGAA
>JBKQQE010000694.1:0-7055 GCA_052326245.1 Xanthobacteraceae bacterium
ACACCGAGATCAAGATCGGCAACATCGAGGCCTACAGCGGACCGGCGTCTGCCTACGGCATCATCGGCAAGACCGAAGACGCCTATTTCAAGATGGTCAACGACCAGGGCGGCATCAACGGCCGCAAGATCAACTTCATCAGCTACGACGATGGCTACAGCCCGCCGAAGACCGTCGAGCAGGCGCGCAAGCTGATCGAGAGCGACGAGGTGCTGCTGATCTTCAATGCGCTGGGGACGCCGCCCAACAGCGCGATCCAGAAATACCAGAACAGCAAGAAGGTCCCGCAGCTGTTCGTCGCCACCGGCGCCAGCAAGTGGGATGATCCCAAGAACTTCCCCTGGACCATGGGATTCCAGCCGAGCTACCGCGCCGAGGCGCGCATCTTCGCCAAGTTCATCCAGAAGAACAAGCCTGATGCCAAGGTCGCGGTGCTCTACCAGAATGACGACTTCGGCAAGGACTACCTGACCGGGCTCAAGGATATCTTCGGCGAGACGGCCTCAAAGTTCATTGTCGCCGAGGAAAGCTACGAGATTTCCGAGCCGACGATCGATTCCCACATCGTCAAGCTGAAGGCCACCGGCGCTGACGTCCTGGTCGACATCACGACGCCGAAATTCGCGGCGCAGACCATCAAGAAGCTGTCCGAGATCGACTGGAAGCCGATGCATCTCTTGACCGACGTCAGCATTTCGATCGGCTCGGTGATGAAGCCGGCCGGCCTCGACGTTTCCGAAGGCATCCTGTCCGCCGGCTATCTCAAGGACGCCTCCGATCCGCAATGGGCGAACGACCCCGGCGAGATGAAGTTCTTCGCCTTTCTGGACAAATACATGCCGGGCGCGAACCGGGCCGATACCAATCTGGTCTACGGCTACGCGGCGGCCCAGACCATGGCCTACGTCCTGAAGCAGTGCGGCGACAACCTGACCCGCGAGAACGTCATGAAGCAGGCGGCGAGCATCAAGGACTTCGTGCCGGATACCGCGATCCCGGGGGTCAAGATCAATACCAGCGCCAGCGACTTCGCGCCGATCGAGCAGCTGCAGATGATGCGCTTCAAGGGCGGAAGGTGGGAGTTGTTCGGCGAGGTGATCAGCGCCGAAACCACCCGCTGAGCGACCGCGCAACGCATGAGCCGGAAAATGCCCGCATCGTTTGCGGGCATTTTTTCTGGCTCGGACCCTGTGGCATGGATATGGGGCTTGCGGTCATGCGTGCCGCGTCCGCGCGCCGCGCGAAATAGTCCTGACGGGCTCACCCACTGTGAACTCCGATCGGTCCCGCGCGGGAGCTGCTTCCGCGCCGGAGCTGATGATCATGAAAATGCGTTGCCGCTGCGCAGGCCGAGCTTGCGGAAGACCATGGCCGCCGGACAGAAGCCGGTGAAAGAGGCCTGCAGCATGTTGAGCCCGGCGAACGCGGTGAGCAGGAACCAGTAGGGACTGACCAGCCAGCCGAGCGCCAGGCTGATCAGAACCACGCAGCCGGCGAACGCCAGAACAGCCTTGTCGATATTCATCACGAGATCCTTTCGTTGCAGTGAAGGGGCGGGCAGGTCATGCGCGGCCGAGCTGGGCCGCGGTCCACGCCACGATTCGTTGAGCGTCCATCGCCCCGGCATTGCGCGCGATCTCGCGACCGCGCTGCATCAGCAGCAGCGTCGGAATGGCACTGATGTTGAGGCGCGACGACACTGTGGGGGCGGTGTCGGAATTGAGTTTCAGCAGGCGAACCTGGGGCTCGAGCTGTGCGGCGGCGCGTTCGAACATCGGCGCCATGGCGCGGCACGGACCGCACCACGGCGCCCAGACGTCGACCAGAAGCGGAACGTCGCTGTTGGCGAGGTGGCGCTCGAAGCCTTTTTCGTCGACCTCGATGGGGCGGCCGCTGAACAGCGCCTGATGACAGGCGCCGCAGCGCGCATGGTCCGGGCCGTGACCAGCCGGCAGCCGGTTGATCTGGCCGCAGTGGCCGCACACGAGCTGTCGGGAGCCGGTCATGACGACGTCTTCACCTCCTTGATCTTGGCGATGTTGAGCTTGTCGAGCAGGAAACGCTCGTAGAACGGCTCGCTCTCGCCGCGGCGGATCTTGCGCAGGAAGTACTTCTCGAAGGCGACCTTGGCGTAGTGAACCCATTCGCCCTTGGACGACCAGTTGACGTTGCGCGGCGGGATCTGCGGCTGGGCGAGGAAGGCGACGCCGTTGTCGCCGAAGTCGGCAAGGCAGATCGCGTTCCAGGTCGGCTCAAACTTCGCCGGCTCGCCCTTGAGCAGCGCGCCGATGTTGAGTGCCGTCGACGTCACCATGGATTCGATCATGAAGCCGGTCTTGGGCACGCCGACCGGAACCGGGGTCGGCCCGATCGGCGGGATCGCGACGCAGACCCCGATCCCGAACACGTTGGGGAAGGTGGGGTTGCGCTGGTTCTTGTCGACCAGGATGAAGCCGCGGGGGTTGGTCAGCTTGTCGATGCCGTGCACCGCGCCGACGCCGCGGAAGGCCGGCAGCATCATCGAGTATTTGAACGACAGATCATGATTCTTGTGGACGGTGCCGTCTTCGGCGAGTTCCTCGACAGCCATGGTGCCGGGTCCGACCGACTTGACGCGGGCGTTGGTGATCCACTTGATGTGTTTTTCCCGCATCTCGCTTTCGAGCAGGCCCTTGGTGTCACCGACGCCGTCGAGGCCGAGGTGACCGATATAGGGCTCCGAGGTGACGAAGGTCATCGGCACCCGATCGCGCAGGCGTCGCCGGCGCAGCTCGGTCTCCAGGATGAACAGGAATTCGTAGGCCGGGCCGAAGCAGGATGCCCCCTGCACGGCGCCGATCACCACCGGTCCGGGATCGGCGGCGAGCTTTTCGAACGCCAGCTGGGCGTGCGCCGCATGGTCGACATGACAGATCGACTGGGTGTTGCCGTCCGGTCCGAGCCCGGGAATCTCGTCGAACGCGAGCTCCGGTCCGGTGGCGACGACGAGGTAGTCGTAGGGGATCGACGTGCCGTCGGTGAGGTCGACGCGGTTGTCCTGGGGCTGCACGCGCGCCGCGCCCTGGGTCAGGAGCCGGATTCCCTTCCGCTTCATGATCTCGGGAAGATCGACTTCGATGTCGGCGCGCTTGCGCCAGCCGATCGCAACCCAGGGGTTTGAAGGAACGAAGTGGTAGACCGGTCCCTGCGAGATCACGGTCAGGCGATCCTCCCGCCGCAGCTGCGGCAGCAATTCATAGGCCATCAGCGTTCCGCTCAGGCCCGCTCCAAGAACAACGATTTCCGCCATGGTCGCCTCCGTTTCGGGTTTGCGGCCGGTCCATTTTTTGGGATTTTCCGCGCCGCGCTTGCTTGACTATATATCTATATCTGCGTATATACGCAAGTATGAAAATAGATAGCACCGTCATGGAATCCGCGGCCGATCAGGCGAGCGATCTGCTCAAGGCGCTGTCCAATCGCCACCGGCTTCTGATCATCTGTCAGCTTATCGAAGGCGAGCGTTCGGTCGGCGATCTCGCCGTGTTCCTTGGCCTTCGTGATTCCACGGTTTCCCAGCATCTCGCGCTGCTGCGCAAGGACGGGCTTGTCTCCGCCCGGCGCGACGCGCAGACGATCTACTATTCGATCACGAGCGAGCCGGCGCGCGCCATTCTGGCAACGCTGTACAATGTCTATTGCGCGCCGCCGCCGGCAAACAAGAAAAAGAATAAATCATAACGCGCGCCCGCGCGCTTGAGGCATGTCAATGACACAAGACTTAGGGTTGATCACACGGTTCGTCGCGGCGGTGCTTGGGCGCGGCCGCGCAGGCGCGGGCCCGACGATGACAGGACGGTTGGCCATCTTCACGCTGCTGGCGGCATGCGTCGCGGCGCCGGCGGTTGCGGATACGTTTTCGGTGGCGTCGCGTCCGGTTGCCGACGAGAAGGCGGTCTTTGCCACGGTCGAAAGCCTGAGCGTGGTGCCGGCACGGGGCCGGATCGGTGGCACCATCGTTCAGCTCAATGTCAGGGAAGGCGACAGCGTCACCCGGGGTCAGCCGGTTGCGGTGATCGCGGACGAAAAGCTCGCCCTGCAGATGAAATCGCTCGACGCCCAGATCGACGCGCTGCAGGCCCAGGCCGACCAGGCCAACATCGATTTCACCCGCACCGAGGGGCTGGTCGAACGCGGCATCATGCCGCGCACCAAGCTCGATGAAACCCGCACCGCGCTCAATGTCGCCGAAAACGCGCTGCGCGCGCGCAAGGCGGAACGCGACGTGATCCAGCAGCAGTTCAACGAGGGCCAGATTCTGGCGCCGGCCGACGGGCGGGTGCTCAAGCGCATGGTGTCGGTCGGATCGGTGGTATTGCCCGGCGATACCGTCGAAATGATCGCGCAGCAGAATTTCAAGCTGCGGCTTCGGATTCCGGAGCGTCATGCCCGCTTTCTCAAGGTCGGCGACACCGTGCGCGTCGACGGGTCGGAGACCGGCGACCAGGCGCCGCGTGTCGGCACTATCGACCTGGTCTATCCGCTGATCGAGGACGGCCGCGTCGTCGCGGATGCCAAGGTTGATGGGCTCGGCGAGTATTTTGTCGGCGGCCGGCTGAGGGTCTGGATTTCCGGCGGCACGCGCGCTGCGACGGTGATTCCCGCAAGCTATGTGACCACGCGGTTCGGCATCGACTACGTGACGCTGCAGTCGCCGAATGGCGCGGTCAGCGTTCCGGTGCAGCGGGGCCGCGCGCTGCCGTCGCCTGATCTCGCCGACGGGCTCGAGATCCTGTCGGGCGTGCGGTCCGGCGACGTGCTGGTGCGGCCGTGAGTTTGGGCGTCAACCTGGGCCTGTCGGGACGGCTGACGCGGGCGACGATCCAGTCGCCCCTGACGCCGCTGTTTCTGCTGGCGTCGCTGGTGCTCGGTCTGATCGCCGTGGTGGTGATCCCCCGCGAGGAGGAGCCCCAGATCAGTGTTCCGATGGTCGACATCCGCATCAACGCCGACGGCCTGAAGGCTCCCGACGCGGTCGAACTCGTCACCAAGCCGCTGGAGGCGATCGTCAAGGGCATCCCCGGCGCCGAACATGTCTACAGCCAGACCGAAGACGACCGCGTCATGGTCACGGTCCGGTTCCTGGTCGGAACCAGCGCTGACGAGGCCATCCTGCGGGTGCACGAGAAGATCCGCGCCAATCTCGATCGGATTCCGGTGGGGCTGGCGGAGCCGCTGATCGTCGGTCGCGGCATCAACGATGTCGCGGTCACGGTGTTGACGCTGTCGCCGAAGCCGGAGGCGGCCGCGCGCTGGAACGACGCGGCGCTCTACGAACTCGCCGACAAGATGCGCTCGGAACTGACCAAGGTCGACAACATCGGCCTGACCTATATTTCCGGCGGCGCCGCGCCGCAGATTCGCGTCGAGCCCGATCCGGAAAAACTATCGCTGTACGGCGTGACGCTGCAGCAGCTGATGGCGAAAGTGAAGGACGCCAACCGGTCGTTTCTCGCAGGCCAGGTGCGTGACGGCGGCATCGTCCGCAACGTCGCTGCCGGCCAGACGTTGTCCGGCGTGCCCGACATCGGCCTGTTGCTGATCACCACCCGCGACGGCCGTCCGGTCTATGTCCGTGACGTCGCCGCCGTCGTGATCGGTCCGGGACAGGCCGAGCACCGGGTCTGGGACGACGCCCGCGACACCAAGGGCAACTGGCAGCGCGTTCCCGCGGTCAGTCTGGCGCTGGCCAAGCGCGCCGGCGCCAACGCGGTGGTGGTGTCGCAAGAGATCTCGCAACGATTGCAATTGCTGAAGGCGCGGCTCATCCCCGAGGACGTCGAGGTGACGGTGACCCGCGACTACGGCGAAACCGCCAATGAAAAGGCCAACGAGCTGTTGTTCCACCTCGGGCTGGCGACGCTGTCGATCGTCGTCCTGATCGCGGTGGCGATCGGCTGGCGAGAGGCGCTGGTCACTCTGGTCGTGATTCCGACCACGATTCTGCTGACTTTGTTCGCGGCCAACCTGATGGGCTACACCATCAACCGCGTCAGCCTGTTTGCCCTCATCTTCTCCATCGGCATCCTGGTCGACGACGCCATCGTCGTGGTCGAGAACATCGCGCGGCACTGGGCCATGCGCGACGGCCGGCCGCGCCTGCAGGCGACCATCGAGGCGGTCGCCGAGGTCGGCAATCCGACCGTGGTTGCGACGCTGACCGTGATCGCCGCGCTGCTGCCGATGCTGTTCGTGTCGGGGTTGATGGGCCCTTACATGGCGCCGATTCCGGCGAACGCCTCGGCGGCGATGCTGTTCTCGTTCTTTGTCGCCATGGTGATCGCGCCGTGGCTGATGCTGCGACTGGCCCCGCGGGAAAGCGACGCCGCGCCCGGCCACGCCGGTCACGACGAGGGGATGCTGGGCCGGATCTATCGCCGCATCGCCGCCCCCATCGTGCGCGACCGCCGCTCCGCCTGGCGCTTCCTGCTCGGCGTCGGCGTCGCCACGCTCGCCTCGATGCTGCTGTTCGCGACCAAGTCGGTGACGGTGAAGCTCTTGCCGTTCGACAACAAGTCGGAGATCGCCGTCATGGTCGATCTGCCTGAGGGGGCAAGCCTCGAGGACACCGAACGTACGCTGTTTGCCGCGGCCGATATCGCGCGGAGCCTGCCGGAGATCACCTCGGTGCAGAGCTATGCCGGAACGCCGGCGCCGTTCAACTTCAACGGCCTGGTGCGGCACTATTACGTGCGCGAGCGGCCCGAGCTCGGCGAGCTGCAGGTCAATCTTGTGGTGCGGGGCGAGCGCAAGCGCGCCAGCCACGACATTGCCCTCGATTTGCGCAAGCGCCTGAGCGCCCTTGCCACGCCGTCGGGCACCAGCATCAAGGTGGTCGAGGTGCCGCCGGCGTGGCAAGGGCGTTGAGGCGCTGCCGCAGATCGAGCGCGATGTCGTGACTGGCGCGCTTGCGCTCGCCCCGCACCACAAGGTTGACCTGCAGCTCGCCGAGCTCAGGCCGCTCGCGCACGTAATAGTGCCGCACCAGGCCGTTGAAGTTGAACGGCGCCGGCGTT
>JBKQQE010000695.1:0-4392 GCA_052326245.1 Xanthobacteraceae bacterium
GTGTATCGATGTCCGGCTGGCGAAAAGCTGATCTACCACTATACCAACGAGGAAGATGGGCAGCAGCTACGACGTTATTGGACCAATGTCTGCCGAGACTGTGCACTCAAAGCTAGCTGCACAACCGGCAAGGAGCGGCGAATTACGCGCTGGGAGCATGAGCACGTGCTGGAAGAGGCGCAGAGACGCCTCGATAACAACCCCCAGGCTATGCGCCAACGTCGCGAGACAGTAGAGCATCCCTTCGGCACCATGAAAGCGCGCATGGGTGCGACGCACTTCCTGACCAAAACCCTCCCAAAAGTAGCCGCCGAGATGGCCCTCTCGGTCCTGGCCTACAACATGACCCGGGTCATGAACATCGTTGGGACCAAGCCGTTGATGGCCGCGATCGCGGCCTGAGCCCGGCCCGGTCCGGCCTTCTCTCCGGCTTCCCCGGAATGGAGTTTTTACACGGCCAAGACCCGCAACGGACATCCAGCCTCGAAAAAGGCACCGCTTGTCGTGGTAAGGTGACCATCTCATTATCCTCAAAGCCATTAGACACGGAGGTCCGAGATGACCGACACCTCTCCTGCAAACTCTCCGTCTGCTTCCTCGATCCCCGCCGACGATCCGGGCCGCGTCCTGACGGTAGCCGATCCCGACGGCGCCGGCGTGCCGCATATCTCGGTGGCCGGCGGCACGTACACGGTCCTGGTGTCGGGGGCGCAGACCGCGGGACGCTATTGCCTGGTCGATATGCTGGTGCCCGCCGGCGGCGGACCCCCGCCGCATCGCCACGACTTCGAGGAAATGTTCACGCTGCTCGAAGGCGAACTCGAGTTCACTTTTCGCGGAAAGTCGCACACCGTACGCGCGGGATCGACCGTCAACGTTCCGGCGAACGCCCCGCACGCGTTCAAGAACGTGTCCGGCAAGACGGCTCGCATGCTCTGTATGTGTACGCCGGCGGGACAGGATGAATTCTTTCTGGCGGTCGGATTTCCCGTCGAAGGCCGCACATCGCCACCGCCGAAGCCGACCCCGGAACAGATGGCCGAGAAGGGAAGACTGATCGCGGCCCTGCTGCCGAAATATCGCACCGAGATGGTCAAGATGTGAGGCGCAGCCGCCTGACTGAGAGCCATGAATGGACGAAGGCCTTCGCTTAGTCGAGGCAGACGTTCCATTTCGCCGGTGATCGCTTGTGGCACATAGCGTCAGTTCGCAGCAGTGCGGGATTGGTCCGCTATCGGGGCATAGCAAACCAATCACCCAGCAGGCTCGGTGTGCCAGCGATGGCTTAGGCGTCATTCCGACTTGTCGATGTTCCAGAAGATCGGCGTGGCCGGACCGCCCAGCACGCCGGTCAGTTCCTTGCGCCAGGCACTCGGCGCCAGATACTGGCCGAGCGGGACATAGGTCACCTGCTCGTAGGTCCGCGCCTGGATCTCGTCCGCGATCTTCTTCTGGTCCTCCAGCGTGCTCGCGCGCACGAAGGCATCGCGCAGCGCTTCCATCTTGTCGTCGGCCGGCCAGCCGAACCAGCCGCCGTTCTTGCCCCTGCCGTTGAGCGTGACATGGGCGACGGGATTGAAGACGTCGGGGCCCGCCCAGTTGGTGCAGAATATATTCCAGCCGCCTTCGCTGGGCGGCTTCTGGCTGGCGCGGCGGGTGACGACGGTCTGCCAGTCGGTGGCCTGCACGTCGACCTTGAAGCCCGCCTTGCGCAACAGCTCCGCGACCACGATCGGCTGGGGCTTCAGCAAGCCGACATCGGTCGGCGCCATGATCACCACGGGGGTGCCGTCATAGCCGGATTCAGCGAGCAGCTTCTGCGCCTCCGCCATGCCGTTGCCCTTGGTGAGGCTTTCCGACCCGACGTCGGTCGCGAACGGCGTTCCGCAGCCGAAGATCGCGCCGCAGATCTTGTAGTACTCCGGATTACCGACCAGCGCGTCGAGCACGTCCTTCTGGTTCAGCGCCAGCAGCGCCGCGCGCCGCACCTTGACGTTGTCGAACGGCGGATAGAGGAAATTCATCCGCATCAGGGTCTGAAAGCCGAGATTGCTCAGGGTCTCGACCTTGAGCTCCTTGTTGGCCGTCAGCGCCGGCAGCATGTCGAATGACGGCGCTTCGAGGAAATCGATGTCGCCGGACTGCAACGCATTGATGGCGGTCTGAGCGTCCGGCATCGTCAGCCATTCGACCCGATCGACCTTGACCACCTTGCCACCCGCCGTCCAGCTCGGCGGCTCCGCGCGCGGCACATAATCGGTGTTCTTCTCGTAAACGGCTTTGACTCCGGGCTGGAACTCGGCCTTGACGAATTTGAAGGGCCCCGATCCGATCTGCTCGGTGATCGCCTTGTCCGCTGGCGTTTCCGCGATGCGCTTGGGCATCATGAAGGGAACGACGGACGATGGCTTTCCGATCGACTCCAGAACCAGGGCGTAGGGTTCCTTGAGCTTGAGCGTGATGGTCTTGGCGTCGGTCGCCTCCAGGCTGGCGGTGAAATCCATCAGCTTCTGGCCCATGCCGTCGCGCTTGGCCCAGCGCTTCAGGGAGGCGACGCAATCCTCCGCGGTCACCGGCGCGCCGTCGTGCCATCTCAATCCGTCGCGCAGGGTGAACGTATAGGTCAGCTTGTCGTCGGAAACCTTCCAGTCCGCCATCTGCGGGCGAATCTTGAAGCTGGAATCCATCGCCAGCAGGGTGTCGTAGACCATGTAGCCGTGATCGCGGGAGATATAGGCCGTGGTGATGATCGGATCGGTCACCCGCAGATCGGAGTGCATCACCGCCGTGATGGTCTTGGCCGGCGCCGGAGACGGCAAGCTCAAGAGGGCCGCGGCGAGCAGGCCGCACCAGAGCGAGCCCTGGATCCGAGGAAACCTTCCTTCACCGCGAACGAACGACATCGGCCATCTCCTGCATTGCCCGGCCCCGGGCGAGACAACGTGCCCCACGGCGAGCCACGCACATTCTCGCGCTCAAGAGCAAGACATTGAGCGTCATGAATTTTTGAGACTTGCACCAAGACCTTGAGGCGTCAATCGTGATTTACCCGATGCGCGGCGCGTGGTTTCACCACCACGGCAGCGGAGTCGGCGGAAACAGGTTGCCAGTTCGCGACGGCTCGATATCCTGCGGTTCCTCCTCGAAAGTCCACGGGACCCAGCGATCGACGCCCGGCGAGAAAGCAATCCGTCCATGATCAATCCTGCACGCCTGCCATTCGATTCCGATGCCATGCTCGACGGGCTGCGTCCCTGGGTGGAATGCGAAAGCCCCACCTGGGATGCCGCGGCGGTCGATCGCATGCTCGATCTCGCCGCCAGGGATCTGGCGCTGGCGGGTGCAACCATCGAGCGCATTGCCGGCCGCAGTGGATTTGGCGGCTGCGTCCGCGCCCGCTTTCCTCACCCCAAGCGCAACGAACCTGGCGTCCTGATCGCCGGTCATCTCGATACCGTTCATCCGATCGGCACCCTGGCGAAACTGCCGTGGCGACGCGACGGCAACAAATGCTATGGCCCCGGCATCTTCGACATGAAGGGCGGCAACTACCTGGCGCTGGAAGCGCTGCGCCAATTGCAGCGCGCGTCGTTCGTCACGCCGCTGCCGGTCACGTTCCTGCTGACCCCGGACGAGGAAGTCGGCACCCCCAGCACCCGCGACCTGATCGAGGCGGAAGCCGCCCGCAACAAATACGTCCTCGTTCCGGAGCCCGGGCGCAGCGAGAACGGCGTCGTCACCGGCCGCTACGCCATCGCGCGGTTCAATCTCGAGGCCGCCGGGCGTCCCAGTCACGCCGGCGCAACGCTGGCCGCCGGCCGCTCGGCGATCCGGGAAATGGCTCGCCAGATCCTCGCCATCGACGCCATGACCACCGACGACTGCACCTTCAGCGTCGGCATCGTCCACGGCGGCCAATGGGTCAACTGTGTCGCCTCGCGTTGCACCGGCGAAGCCTTGAGCATGGCCAAACGCCAGCAGGATCTCGACCGCGGCGTCGAGCAGATGCTGGCGCTGACCGGAACGCAGGATGGCGTCGCCTTCACGGTCACGCGCGGGGTCACCCGCCCGGTCTGGGAGCCGGACAGCAAGACCATGGCGCTGTTCGAAAAAGCCCGCGGGGTCGCGCGATTGCTCGACATCGACCTCACCCACGGCAGCGCCGGCGGCGGCTCTGACGGCAATTTTACCGGCGCCATGGGGATTGCGACGCTGGATGGGCTGGGGGTTCGTGGCGCCGGCGCGCATACGCTGGAGGAGCATATCGAGGTCGATAGCCTGGCCGAGCGCGGCCGCCTGATGGCGGGGCTGCTCGCCGTGCTGGACTGAAGGGGCTTCAGGCGGCAATCGGCGGCAAGCGCCCCTTGAGATGGCACGGCAATTGCTATCCTA
>JBKQQE010000696.1:0-2872 GCA_052326245.1 Xanthobacteraceae bacterium
CGTGCTGCTCGCGCTCGGCATGCTGAGCTATTCCTGGCGCACGGTGATCGCCATGGGGACCTGGACCACCGGGCTGTGGATCGCGGGCCTCGCCTACGTATACTGGCAGAGCAATCCCGGCGATCCGCTGTCGCAACGCATCCGCGCCGCGGTGTATGACGACCCGCGGCTGGTGCAGCTGCTCGATCCCAACGTGATCGATTTTGGCATCCAGATCCAGATCGTCGTGGTCTTCCTGATCGTCGCCGGCACGCTGGCGGTGGCGGGGCGGCGCTCCAACGCGCTGCTGCTGGCGCATGCCGCGGTGGAACGCTCGCGCACCAACCTGTCGCGCTATTTCTCGGCCACCGTGGTCGAGCAGCTGGCCAAGAACGACAAGCCTTTCAAGGAGGTGCGCACCCAGAATGTCGGCGTGCTGTTCGTCGACATCATCGGCTTCACCCGCTTTGCCGACGGCCGCCCTCCCGCCGAGGTGATCGAGACGCTGCGGGCCTTCCATGGCCGCATGGAGCAGGCGGTGTTCGAGCACGGCGGCACGCTCGACAAGTTTCTCGGCGACGGGCTGATGGCGACCTTCGGCACGCCGTTTCCCGGCAGCCATGACGCCGGCAACGCGATGCGCTGCGCGCAGGCCATGATCGCCGCGCTCGACGACATCAACCGCGCCCGCGTCGCGGCCGGACAGCCGCCGCTGGAGGCCGGCATCGGCCTGCATTACGGCCCCGTGGTGCTCGGCGACATCGGCATGAACCGGCTCGAATTCGCCGTGATCGGCGGCACCGTCAACCTCGCCAGCCGGCTCGAGGCGCTGACGCGCCAGACCGGCGGCCTGCTGGTGGCGAGCGACGCCATCGTGCAGCAGGCGGCCGCCGAGGCCGGCGCCGCGATCGACTTCGCCGCCCCGCTCGAATTGCTGGCGCCGCAGTCGATCCGCGGCATCGAGCGCCAGGTGCCGGTGTGGATCCAGCGGCGGGTGGCCGCGCCGGCGTGAGGCACACGGTTAGCCTTCAACGCGCGCGCGGCCCAACGCGCGCGTGGCACACCGCCAGTCGCCGGTTTCATTGATTTCACACAAGGGCAAAGCCCCTGTGACACAGGCGCAGGCAAGCCTGCGATGGTCTTGGTGTGCGCCGCAACCGACGATGCAGACCGGGGTTACTGGATTCCCCGCTTTCGCGGGGAATGACGCTGAGGGTGCGGCAAGGGCACGGACTTAACGCCCCTCACGCTGTCGTCGCCCGGCTTGACCTGGCTTGACTGGGCGACCCAGGCCATAGCCCTCGCCCTTCATCATGCGTGCCGTTCGACGGGCCGTCGATCACATCGCGCGCTTCGGGGCCGCGACCCCTAGCCCAGCCGCTGCACCGTGAAGGCGAGCTTGGCGAACAGGCCGTCAACGTCCTTGCGGATGGTGTCGAGCCGGCCGAAATATTCCACCGCCTGGGCAATGCGCTGCTCGGTCTCCAGCTTGGTGCGGTAGATCGCCTCCACCCGCGCCGACAGCCGCGCCTCGCCGTCCTGGTCGAGTTCGTCGAGCGCCGCGACCAGGCGCGCGCGGCGGCCGTGCAGGTCGGCGATCACCGCCTCGACCCCCGACACCGGCGATTGCAGCGGCGACAGCTCCTTCTGGTACTTGTCGAGATCCTCGCGGAAGCGGTTGAGCATGATCAGCGAGTTTTCCAGTGTCAGCAGCCGCGCCCGGCTCTGGCCGACGAATTCGTTCAGCTCGTCCTGCCGCTGCGCGAGGCTGCGGCCCGAAACGTCGGTCTCGATCTCGGTCAGCGCCTGGCCGAGCTGGATCTGACGCGCCTTGAGATCGTCGAAGCTCGACCGGATCGAGTCGAGCAGCACGCCGCAATCGGTCAGCTTCGTCATCCGCTGCTCGACCTCGGCCCTGACCTTGGCGAGCGCGTCGGCGCGCGCGGTCAGGCTCTCGCCCTGGCGGGTTTCGATGGCGTCGAAGGCCGCGCCGAGTTCGCCATGCCGGGCGTGCAGCTGGGCGATCGTCGCCTCGATGCCGCTGTCGGCGGCGCGCAGCGGCTCGAGCCGCGTCAGCGTCTCGCCCAGTTCGTCCCTGAAGCGGTGCAGTGTCGACAGCGAGGTTTCCAGCCCCCTGAGCCGGCTCGCCAGCGTGGTGACGTTCTGCGTCAGCTTGCCGAGGCGGTCGGCGAGGCTGTTGTGGCTGGCGTCGGTTTCCAGTTCGGTCAGCGCCTTGTCGAGCTGGATCTGGCGCTCGCGCAATTCGTCGAACACCGGTTCGATGGTGCGGCGCTTTTCCGCGACGTCGCCGAGCTGCTCGCGCAGCGCCTGCTGGCGGCGCCGGATGTCGTCGAGGCGCTGCTGCATGTCGACCGAAGCGTTGCGGCCGGCCTGGGTGGCGGCGCGGCCCTCGGCCGCGGTGAGCCGCGACGACAGCGACGTCAGCGCGACCTCGGGGTCGCTGCCGACCAGATGCTCGATCGCCCGATCGAAATCCTGCTGCGCGTCGTCGGCAAGCGCGGTGGCGCGCTGCGATCCGGTCAGTCGCGTCTTCAACGCCGCGAGGTCGCGCGACTGTTGCGCCAGGCGCGCCGACTGCCAGATCGCGGACCCGACGAGATAAACCGCAAGCACGCCGATCAGGCCGGCCATGATCTGCTGGGAGGCCGGCATCGCCACCACCAGCGCCGACAGCCGCGACAGATCAAGGCCCAGGACTTGCTGCAGGAAGCCCGCCAGCACACCCAGGAAAACGATCCACGCGAAAACGAACGGCCACATCCCCAAGCCCCCGAACGATCAATTGGCGGACGCGGCGGTAGGGCGCGCGGCCGATCTGAAATCCTGCACGCTGGTGTCCCGGTTCTAACATTCGCATCACTTTGCAGCGGGC
>JBKQQE010000697.1:0-4617 GCA_052326245.1 Xanthobacteraceae bacterium
CTCGCCGACGCCGAGCGGCGGCTGGTCCGGCCGCGGCACCATCAGCACGTCGATCTTGGGGATCTCGGGAAAGGTGATGATCGGATAGGCGCCCCATTCCTTGCTGGCGACGCCGAGCCGATCGAACGCGACCTGTTCCTTCAGCGCGCGGCTGGTGGACTGGATCACATTGCCCTGGATCTGGTGCCGGACGCCGTCCGGATTGATCATCAGTCCGGAATCCTGGCCCGCGACCACGCGCACGACGCTGACGTCGCCAGTGGTCTTGTTGACCGCGACATCGGTGATCCAGGCCGACCAGGCGGCGCCGTAGCCGGGGAACTTGCTGTGCACGTAGAGTGCGTAGGCGAAGCCGCGGCCATGCACCACGTCGCCGTCGTGCTGCGCCGGCTTCCACTGCGGCCGCGGCTCCCAGTTGGCCCGCGCCGCGACCGCCTTCACCAGGTCGACCGCGCGCGGATCCTTGAGATAGCGCAGCCGGTATTCGATCGGATCGACACCGGCGGCGGTGGCCAATTCGTCGATATAGCATTCGTGCGCGAACGTGTTGGGCAGCGCGGAAACGCCGCGCAGCCAGGAGGCGCGAACGATCGGCGCCATGTCGTGAACCACCACGCGCAGATTGTCGTAGTCATAGGGCGGAATGGCGGTGCGATCGCCCATTTCGAGCACGGCGGGCGTCGGTGGAATGGTGCCGGTCAGCAGCAGCGCGAGCGTCGGCGCGGCGTTGGACGGGTAGCGCGTGGCGAAATCATAGGCCGCCACGCTGCCGTCGGCGGTGAGCCCGCCGTCGACGTCCATGAGCTGGGCCGCGCCCTTCGGCTCCCAGACGTGCTCCTGGGCGCGGGTCAGCTGCACGCGTACCGGTTGCTTCACGGCGCGCGCCAGCAGCGCGGCATCCGCCGAGACGTCGTCGGCGCAGTTGCGGCCATAGCATCCGGCCGCCTCCATCCGGATCACCTCGACCCGCGCCTCGTCGAGCGCAAGCAGCTGGGCGATCTCCGCCCTGAGAATGTGCGGGTTCTGCGTTCCCGACCACACCCGCACGCCGTCATCGTGATAATCGGCGACCGCGCAGGACGGCCCGATCGCGGCGTGCATCTGGTAGGGCCAGACATAGGTTCGCGTCATCCGCGTGGCGGCGCCGGCTGTCGCCGCCGCCACGTCGCCCTTGTCGATCAGGGTGCGCGGCTGCGAGGGGTTGGCGCGCAGCGCGGTCTCGATGTCGCGGATGTCGGGCGCCTTCGACGCCGTCTTCCAGGTCACCTTCAACTGCTCGGCGGCTCTGATCGCATTCTCCTCGCGCTCGGCCACCACGCCGACGAAATCGGCGATCCTGACCACCGCGACGATGCCCGGGATGTGGCTGATCGACGCCTCGTCGATCGCCAGCAGGCTGTTGCCGATGAAGGCGCCGGCGTCGATCCCCGCATAGGGCGGCCGGACCACCCGCCCGTGCAGCATGCCCGGTACGCGAACGTCGTGGACATAGACGGCCTCGCCGACCGCCTTGGCGGCGATGTCGACGCGCGGCACGCTCGCGCCGACGATCCGGTAGGCGTCGACCGGCTTGACGGCGACGCCCTCGTCGAGTTCGAGGCAAATCGTGGCTTCTCCGATCAGCTCGCCGTAGCTGACGCTGCGGTTGTTGCTCGTCCGAACCAGGCCGTCATCGACGACGAGCTGCGCGGGCGCCTGGCCGAGCCATTCGGCCGCGCGCGCGACCAGAAACGCGCGCGCCTGCGCGGCGGCGCTACGCAGCGGAACCGCGGTGACCTGGATGGTTTCGCTGGCGATGGTCGCACCCTGATTGGGGGTGCGCGCCGTGTCGCCGAGGATCATGGCGACGCGCCCGGTCGCCACGTCGAGTTCTTCCGCGACGATCTGGGCGAGTGCGGTGCGGATCCCGGTGCCGAGATCGACATGTCCGTTGTAAGCCGTCACGGCGCCGTCGCCGCCGACGCGGATGAAGGTCTCCGCCAGCCCGCCCGCCGTGGTTCGCACAACGGTGAGTGATCCTGCCGTGCTGTCGCCGGGGCTCTGGTCCGGGCGCCCGGGGGCTGCCGTGGTCATGGGCTCGGCCCCTCCATCACGTCGCGGCGCGCAACACGGCGCGGATGATTTCGAGATGTGCGCCGCACCGGCAGAGATTGTAGCGCAACGCCTCGGCCACCTCGGTTTCGCTAGGATGCGGATTGCGGGCCAGCAGCGCCTTCGCCGTCATGATCATGCCGTTCAGGCAGTAGCCGCACTGCGCGGCCTGTTCCGCGATGAAGGCCTGCTGCACCGCGTCCGGTCGCTCGCGCGAGCCGAGACCCTCCAGCGTGACGATGTCGCGCTGGGCGCAGGCCGCGACCGGAATGACGCAGGCGCGGGCGGCGATTCCGTCCAGCAGCACCGTGCAGGCGCCGCATTCGCCCAGCCCGCAGCCGAATTTGGGACCGTTGAGTTCGAGGTCGTTGCGCAGCACGTAGAGCAGCGGCGTATCCGCGGCCACCTGAAGGTCGTGAATCCTGCCGTTGACGGTGAGACGGATTGATGAGGGTGCGGTGGCCACGTGCGATCCCGGAAGCGGTGCGTCGTGAACGATAACGTTTGCATACAAACGTGCAAGGGCGGAGCAGAGGCGCGCGCCGGCGGTGCGCGGCGGCGGGCGCCCGCAGCCACGTGCGTCATTGCTCTGCACAAATTTCCATCACCCGGGATGGGCAATTGCGGTTTGTGTTTGCATCTTGACGTCTTCCTTCCGACGGCGCTTGACAGTGCAAAGGCTGGCCTGCAAGATCATTCGTATACGAACGAACGTGGTTCCAAGGTGAAACGGCGATCGCCCGGCGCGGTTCGCAAATCCCCTAGTGCCCGCTTTTCGAAGTTCGCGATCCACTGCGGCAACCTCTTGCGCGAACTTCGAAAAGCAAAGGGCACTAGCAAGTCTATGATACTAGTACCCACTAGTTTCCGAAGTTCGTGTGGGGAGAATGCGGCAAGCTACTCACGAACTTCGGAAACTGGGTACTAGGTGATGGTGGAACAGCCGATGCAAAGGGATGATCTCGGCACTGTCCCGGATGGCAGCGCCTCCGACAAGATCCGCTGCGATGCCTGTCCGGTGATGTGCTACATCAAGCGCGGCGCCTCCGGTGCCTGCGACCGCTACGCCAATCACGACGGCGAACTCGTTCGCCTCGATCCCCATGTGGTGCTGGAGCGCACGGTCTCCCGGGGCGGGCGCGTGGTTCCGTTCCAGAAGGTTGCCGATTGGGACGGCAGCCTGGTCGGCAGCGATACCGTGTTTGTGACCGCGATCGGCGCCGGCACCACCTATCCCGACTACAAGCCGGCCCCCTTCATCGTTTCCTCCGAGATCGACGGCGTCGACATGGTCACCGTCGTGACCGAAGGCATCTTCAGCTATTGCGGCGTCAAGGTGAAGATCGATACCGACCGCCACCTGGGCCCGGAGGCGGCGACGGTGCGCGCGCAGGGCGAGGCCGTCGGTCATGTCATGACCAGCGAATACGGCTCGCAGATGCTGTCGCTCGGCGGCGTGCATCACCTGACCGGCGGCTCGAAGGCCGAAGGCCGGGTGACCTGCGACACGTTGATGGACCTTTCCAACGGCAAGGCCGTCGAGCTTCGGATCGATGGCGGCGCCAGCGTGCTGGTGCAGGCGGGCAAGGCGCCGGTGGTCAATGGCGTCGCCGAGGAACGCATGCGGGTCGGCTGCGGGTCGGCCACCATCGGCATGTTCGCCAAGCAATGGCTCGGCAAGGTCGACGACGTGGTGGTGGTGGACGATCACATCACCGGTGTGCTGTCGGAACATCAGGCCGGCAAATTGCTCGACGTGCGGGCGACCGGGATCAAGATCAAGGGGCGCCGCTCCACGCCGGGCCGCTATTTCCAGGTTGCCCATCCGGGCACCGGCTGGGGAGGCCCCGATATTTCCGATCCGCTGTCGATCCTCGGACCGTTCGATCCGAAGCAGGCCTGGCCCGGGCTGCGCCTGCTGATGGTGAGCACGACCGGCGAGCACTCCGCCTATTTCGAACTCGACGCCGCCTTGAAGCCGGTCAAGCAGCCTTTGCCGGAGGCGTTGACGCTGTCGGTCGAACGCATCCAGGAGAATTGCGAGCCGGCGCTGTGCACCGTCTTGTTCATGGGCGGCGCCGGCGGATCGCTGCGGTCCGGCGTCACCGACAATCCGGTGCGGTTGACGCGATCGGTCAAGGATGCGCTGACCAAGGTGACCAGCGGCGGGGCGCCGGCCTATGTCTGGCCCGGCGGCGGCATCACCTTCATGGTCGACGTGACGCAGATGCCGCAGGGCGCGTTCGGTTATGTGCCGACGCCGGCGCTGGTGGCGCCGATCGAATTCACCCTGCGGCTTTCGGACTATGCCGCGCTTGGCGGCCACATGGATCATGTGCGGCCGCTATCGTCGCTGGGAAGCAAAACCGAGGTGATGCGGCCCGATGAGGCTGTGCAGCCCGAGCGGAAGGGCCGGCCATGAGGCGCGCGCCGCAGGCCCGATTGCTGCCGGACGGCCGGCGCCTGCATCTGCAGGATGGTCCCATCGATCTCGTGATCGAGGCCTTTGGCAGCGCGGCGAACGTC
>JBKQQE010000698.1:0-2780 GCA_052326245.1 Xanthobacteraceae bacterium
GGCTGCGCGGACGCCAGCAGCGTCAGCGATAACAGCTGGCCAAGAACAAGGCAGACGGATCGCAGCATGAGGGCCTCGGGTGGGAGCAGCCGGCGTGGGCGCCGCGTGGCGGCACCTCCCGTTCAAGCTGCGGGTCATGTGTGGTTTAGCGCAAAACCGCGCTGGATGCACGCCGCATGCGCTGTGGCTGCGCTCGACGCGATCCACACCCTGCGCGGAACACGCTTCGCAAGAGCGCGGATCGCCGCCGCGATTTGACGCTGCGATGGCGGGCCGCTATAGCCTCGCCTTGCATTTTTTGAGCCATTCTAAACAGCTTTTGCGGGTCGATCCATGAAGAGTTTTTCCGAATTGACCGAGCGCGAAATCCTCGCGGTGGCGATCTCCGCCGAGGAGGAAGACAGCCGCATCTATATGAGCTTTGCCGAGGATCTCGCCGAGCGCTATCCGGACTCCGCGAAGATCTTCGAGGAGATGGCCGAGGAGGAAAAAGGCCACCGCCATATGCTGCTGGAGCTGTACGAGCAGCGCTTTGGCCCCAATCTGCCGCCGATCCGGCGCGAGAACGTCAAGGGCTTCCTGCGCCGCCGTCCGGTCTGGCTGACCAAGAACCTCTCGCTCGACACCATCCGCAAGACCGCGGAGACCATGGAGTTCGAGGCCGAGCGCTTCTACTCCAAGGCCGCCGAACGCGCCACCGATGTCGGCGTGCGCAAACTGCTCGGCGATCTCGCCGAGGTGGAGAAGGGCCACGAGAATATCGCCGCGCGGCTGGAAAAGTCGATGCTCAGCCCCGACGCGCGCGCCGCGGAAGACGTCACCAGGCGGCGCATGTTCGTGCTGCAATATGTCCAGCCCGGGCTCGCCGGGCTGATGGACGGCTCGGTGTCGACGCTGGCGCCGCTGTTCGCCGCGGCCTTCGCCACCCACCACAACTGGCAGACCTTCCTGGTCGGTCTGGCCGCCTCGATCGGCGCCGGCATCAGCATGGGATTTGCCGAAGCGCTGTCCGACGACGGCTCGATGACCGGGCGCGGTTCGCCCTGGCTGCGCGGCATCACCTGCGGGCTGATGACGACGGTCGGCGGTCTCGGCCACACGCTGCCCTACCTGGTGCCCGACGCGTGGGCCAACGCGTTCTGGATCGCCACCGCGATCGCCGGGCTGGTGGTGTTCTTCGAATTGTGGGCGATCGCCTTCGTGCGCGCCCGCTACATGGACACGCCGTTCCTGCAGGCGGTGTTCCAGATCGTGCTCGGCGGCGTCATCGTGCTCGGGGTCGGCATCTTGATCGGGGCGTCCTGAGGTGACTGAGGTGACCGCGCGTTCAAGTTATGGCGCCACCGCCAAGGTGCTGCACTGGCTGATCGTGGCGCTGCTGCTGGCGCAGTATATGATCGGCTGGCTGATGCCTGACATTCCCCGCGGCATGGATCCAGGTCCGCCGATGCTCGCGCATATCTCGTTCGGCATGGTGGTTTTCGTGCTGATCGTGCTGCGCTTTGCCTGGCGGCTGACGCACCCGGTGGCGCCGGACGGCTCGCTGCCGCGGTGGCAGCGGCTGAGTTCCGAGATCGTGCATCGGGCGCTCTACGCGCTGGTGTTTCTCACCGCGCTGAGCGGCTGGAATTTCGTCGCTTTCCGCGCCTGGTCGGTGCGGCTGTTCGCGGTGCTGCCGTTGCCGTTGTTTTCCATCCCGGGCAAGGAATGGTTCGCGCGCGGCCACTGGCACCAGGTGTTCGAATGGACGCTGCTGGCCGTGATCGGCGTGCATGTCGCCGCCGCCCTCGTCCATGTCTTCTTCTATCGCGACGGCGTGATGCGGCGGATGTTGCGAGCATGATCCGGACCGGAACGGCCGCGTTAGCGCAAAGTGGGAACCGGTTTTCCGAAAAGATCATGCTCAAGGAAAATTCAGATCCCTAGCTCCCCATGACGGTCGGCGCCACCAGCCGCCGGTAGAGATGCCAGGTGGTGTGGCCGAGCACCGGCAGCGTCACCAGGAGGCCCAGGAACAGCGGCAGCGCGGAGACCAGCAGCAGCACGGCGATGACTGCGGCCCAGCCGATCATCGGCCCCGGATTCGTCACCACCGCGCGGACGCTGGTGATCATCGCGGTGACGAAATCGAGGTCGCGGTCCAGCAGCAGCGGAAACGACACCACCGTCAGCGAGAACAGCACCACCGACAGCACCGCGCCGATGATGTTGCCGACCACGAGGAATGTCAGCCCTTCGGTGGTGGTGAGGATCACCGAGAGGAATTCCTGGAAGCTCGAAAACGACACGTGCAGGCCGAGGAACAGCGCCAGCAGGAGCCGCACCTGGTACATCCAGATGATGAAGATGAAGAGCGAGACGAACGCCATCCAGCCGATCTCGCTGCGGCTGCGGATGGTGCGCCAGATTCCCGGCATCGAGACCGGCAGTCCCGCCTCGCGCTGGCGGCTGACCTCGTACAGCCCGATGGCGACGAAAGGGCCGATCAGGGCGAAGCCGGCGGCGAGCGGGTAGGCCAGGTAGGTCATGCCGAGGGCGGTGATGCAGGCGAGGATCAGGATGCCGCCGGTGGCATAGATGCCGCCGCTGATCAGGCCGTAGAGCGGCTTGGCCTGGAAATCGCGCAGGCCTTCGCCAAACGCGTCCGCCACGTCGGCCGCCGTGATCTTGCGAACGACCGGATCGCTTTTTCCCGAAATCGAATTCGTCATTTCCACCCCCGCGCCCTTTTTGCGCAAGTTTGGGCAGGCCTGACCCGGCGACCTTGATCTGGGTCAAGG
>JBKQQE010000699.1:0-2510 GCA_052326245.1 Xanthobacteraceae bacterium
CCGTCAAACGCGTCGCCGGGGTGGACTTCAAGGTCACAGAGCAGGCGCGCCGGCCCGGCGATCCTGCCGCCATCGTCGCCGATGCCGGCGCGCTCCGGCGATTGCTGTCGTGGACGCCGGCCCATGACGACCTCGACACGATTGTGCGCGACGCGCTCGCGTGGGAACGCAAGCTGATGGCGCGGGCCTGAGCACGCCGCACCGACCTCACGCTAGGGTTAGGTCGATCTATCGCGAACCGAGTTCACCCCTTTAGACCCCGCATGAGCGGGACCGGTCTCCCTAGTGGGTCGCTCCTAGAAGCGCAGCAAAATCAAATTGATAAATCGTTCACCGTGTGAACAATGCCCTTGACGTTCACCTCGTGAACGCGGTATGAGCTACCTCCGAATGGTGGGGACGGGGGTCATGGACCGGTTGCTGGAAACGGACCACGATAACGAGCAGATCGTGCTCGGTCTTCTGACGTCCGTGGAAACCGATGGCGACCGTTCGCAGCGCCATATCGCGGCTGAGCTTGGAATCGCACTCGGACTTGTCAACGCCTACCTCAAGCGATGCATCAAGAAGGGGCTGGTCAAGGTGCAAGACGCGCCGGCCCGCCGTTATGCCTATTACCTCACGCCGCAGGGCTTTGCCGAGAAGTCGCGGCTGACGGTGCAGTATCTCTCCCACTCGTTCTCCTTCTTTCGCCTGGCCAAGAGCGATTGCGCGCGGGTGTTCGAGGCGGCGAAGGCGGCGGGCTTCAACCGTGTCGTTCTCGCCGGCAAATCCGATCTCGCCGAGATCGCGATCCTGTGTGCGGTCGAAGCCGGCGTGAGCGTCGTGGCCGTGGTCGATCCGCGTAGCGAAGTTTCGAAGTTTGTCGGCATCGACGTGGTCAAGTCCTTTGCCGAAGCGGCGGAAAGCTTCGATGCGGTCGTCATCACCGACGTGACCCGGGCCCGCCAATCCTTCGATGCGGCGGTCGAGGCATGCGGGGCGGAGCGCGTTCTTGCGCCGGAGCTTCTCGGGCTGCGCCTGTCCAACGCGGCGGGGAGGACCCCATGAGTGATCAGTGCGAGACCCGCTGGTATGTCGTGCAGACCCAGGTCAACAGCGAGGCGAAAGCCGCGCTGAACCTGCAGCGCCAGGGGTATGAGATCTATCTGCCGCGTTATCTGAAGCGGCGCCGTCATGCCCGTAAGGTCGACGTCACCGCGAAGCCGCTGTTTCCGCGCTACATGTTCGTCGCGATCGATACGGCGACCCAGCGCTGGCGTTCGATCCAGTCGACCTTCGGCGTGGCGCGGCTTGTCAGCAACGGCGACGAGCCGGCGCCGGTGCCCGACGGCGTCGTCCGCGCCATCAGGGCGCGGGAGGACGACAAGGGCTTCGTCGCGCTCGACACCCGCCCGGCAGTCGCGCCGGGGGACAAGGTGAGGGTACTGGCCGGCGCCTTCATGGACAGCGCCGGGCTCTTCAACGGCCTTGCCGATCATGATCGCGTCTCAATTCTGCTCGATATGCTCGGCCGCAAGGTGCGCGTGCTGCTCGACGCGGACATGGTCGTTGCCGCGTAAGCGGCTCTTTAGCGCGCGCCGCCGTGTCGGCGGCGCGCTCTGACGTTGCTCCATCGGGAGCCCTCCGCGTGACGCTAAGTCACCCGGACTGCGGTAGCATGGGTAAATTCCGCCATTTCAATTTATCAGATCAATGACAGCAGAGCGATATGAACCAAGAAACTACAAGTTCGTTTGACGGCTCCAACGTCCTCGTGACCGGCGGAACGGGTTCGTTCGGGCAGGCCTTCATTGCTAGGCTTCTCAAGAACCATCGGCCGGCGCGGGTCGTCGTATTTTCACGCGACGAACTCAAGCAGTACGAGATGCAGCAGACGTTCACGGCACCGGAGATGCGCTTCTTCATCGGCGACATCCGCGATCGCGAGCGGCTCGACCGCGCGCTCAGGGGGGTACAGATCGTCGTCCACGCCGCGGCGCTGAAGCAGGTGCCTGCGGCCGAATACAATCCGATCGAGTGCATCAAGACCAACGTCATCGGCGCCGAGAACCTGATCAACGCCTGCATCGACCAGAAGGTGAAAAAGGTGATCGCGCTGTCGACCGACAAGGCGGTCAATCCAGTCAACCTCTACGGCGCCACCAAGCTCTGCTCAGATAAGCTGTTCGTTGCGGCAAACCATCTGTCCGGCTCCGGCGGAACGCGCTTCTCCGTTGTGCGCTACGGCAACGTCATCGGATCGCGCGGCAGCGTCGTTCCGTTCTTCAAGAAATACCGGGATAGCGGCCGCAAGCTGCCGATTACCGATCCGGAAATGACGCGGTTCTGGATTCAGCTACCGGACGGCGCGGCCTTCGTGGATCGCTGCGTCGGCCTGATGCGGGGCGGGGAGATCTTCATCCCGAAGATTCCGTCTATGAAGATCACCGATCTGGCGCGGGCGATCAGCGCCGACAGCGAACACGAGATCGTCGGCATCCGTCCGGGCGAGAAGCTGCACGAACTGC
>JBKQQE010000700.1:0-3040 GCA_052326245.1 Xanthobacteraceae bacterium
CCGACATGCTGACGCTGATCAAGGACGATCCAAATTTGAAGGTGGTGCTCAAGGAGCTGCCGATCCTGGGGGTCGGCTCGGCGGAGGCGGCGCGCATCGCGGTCGCGGTCCGCATGCAGGATCCCGAGGGGCAAAAATATCTCGCTTTCCATCAGGAATTGCTCGGCGGCGGCGGGCCGGCGAGCAAGGAGAAGGCGCTGGCCGCAGCCAAGGATCAAGGCTTCGACATGGCTCGGCTCGAGCAGGATGCTGCCAGCGAGGAGGTCGGCGCCACGCTCAGCGAGGACGTGAAGCTCGCCGGCGCCATGGGCATCAACGGCACCCCCGCCTATGTCGTCGGTGACAAAGTGGTTCTCGGTGCCGTCGGGATCGCCGCATTGAAGGAGCGGATCGAGGCGGCGCGCGGTGGCCACGGCGTGAATTGAGCGGCGCTGCTTACGCGATTGCAATCGCATCGCCGACCGCGATCTCGCCTGCGCTCAGCACTTCGGCATAAATGCCGCAATCGGAGTGACCGTAGCTGTGCATGATGGCCTGCGGCAGATTTAGATCGCGGATGCCGGTCTCTGGATCGACATTGGTCGCGGCGCAACGCACGATGCGCTTTACGACCTTGAGCCGGGTGGGGCCGATCGCCAGGGTTTTGCCTGTGAGGTCGAGTTCGCTCCAGGCTGGCCAGCCTTGCACAAAGACGTTGGCGCGAAAGCGCAGCGGGTGCACCGGGGTGCCGACGACATTCTCCAGCGCGGCGACCGAATTGAGGTTGATGATCGAGACCACCTTGCGGGCGACGTCGGAGAAACTGTGGCCCGGCGCATGCAGAATTTTCGGCGGCCCGCGCAGTTCGTCGGCGCAGAATGCGGCGAAATAGTCCTCGATTGCGGCGCGACCTTCGTTGTTCCTGAGGTCGCCGCGCGCGACCAGGCTCCCCTTGTTTGTGACTGTGAGGATGTGATTGGCGTGGTCGAACGCGGTGCGCAGCGTGGCGAGCCGCTCGTTGCGCATCAGCATGAGAAACCGCTGCTTGGGCAAATGGGCGGGAGAGGCGGGGTCGAAACCGGACGGGCCGTTCTCGATCGCGTACAGCCGGTCACCGGGCACGGTCTGGCCCGGCGCCAGCGATGTCCGTTCGAGCGGCTCGGGGGTGAGGCCCTTTACCGGGTAGCGGTAGATCCCTTCAATGCTGGCCATTTCCGATCGATGCCGCCCGATAACGAAATCTTCCGCCGGGGATTTTGCCGCTGCTGGTTGGATCGGCTCTTCCACCGGCCGGTGCAGCCCCCATATTCAATGCGGTGGATCGCCGCGTGGGGTCCGCTGGTTTCGGTGCTGTCGACGGATGCAATTGGTCCGGCAGGACAGCGCCGCGCGACCATGGATACCCAATGACGGTGTTTCGTTCGCGCCGCAAGGGCGTTCGGAATAGGCCGAGGGAAGGACATGAATTTCGACAAATACACCGACCGCAGCCGCGGTTTCATCCAATCCGCCCAATCGCTCGCGTTGCGCGAGGGACACCAACAATTTGCCCCGGAGCACCTGCTCAAGGTGCTGCTCGACGATCCCGAGGGGCTCGCCGCCGGGCTCATCGACCGCTCCGGCGGCAATTCGCGCCAGGCTTTGTCCGCCGTCGAGGCGGCGCTCGCCAAACGGCCGAAAATCTCCGGCGGCGGCGCCGGACAAATCTATCTCGATCCCGCCTTGGCGCGGGTCTTCGATGTCGCCGAGAAGGCGGGCGAGAAGGCCGGCGACAGCTTCGTTACCGTCGAACGGCTGCTGCTTGCGCTGGCGCTCGAGAAGGGCAACGAGGCCGGCAAGATCCTCAGCCTTGCGGGGGTGACGCCGCAGAATCTCAACGCCGCCATCGAGGCGCTGCGCAAGGGCCGCACCGCCGACTCCGCTTCGGCCGAAAACGCTTACGAGGCGTTGAAGAAATACGCGCGCGATCTCACCCAAGCCGCCCGCGACGGCAAGCTCGACCCGGTGATCGGACGCGACGAGGAAATCCGCCGCACCATCCAGGTTCTGTCTCGTCGAACCAAGAACAATCCGGTGCTGATCGGCGAGCCCGGCGTCGGCAAGACCGCGATCGTCGAGGGCCTGGCCTTGCGCATCGTCAATGGCGACGTGCCGGAAAGCCTGCAGGACAAGAAGCTGCTCGCGCTCGACCTGGGCGCGCTGATCGCCGGCGCCAAATATCGCGGCGAATTCGAGGAACGGCTCAAGGCCGTGCTGCAGGAGGTGACGTCCGCGGCCGGCGCCTACATCCTGTTCATCGACGAGATGCATACGCTGATCGGCGCCGGCAAGGCTGACGGCGCCATGGACGCCTCCAACCTGCTCAAGCCGGCGCTGGCGCGCGGCGAACTGCATTGCATCGGCGCCACCACGCTCGACGAATACAAGAAGCACGTCGAGAAGGACGCCGCGCTGGCGCGCCGCTTCCAGCCGATCTTTGTCGACGAGCCGAGCGTCGAGGACACCATTTCGATCCTGCGCGGGCTCAAGGACAAATATGAGGCGCATCACGGCGTCCGCATCACCGACGGTGCGCTGGTCGCCGCGGCGACGCTGTCGCACCGCTACATCACCGACCGCTTCCTGCCCGACAAGGCGATCGACCTGGTCGACGAGGCGGCGGCACGGCTAAAGATGCAGGTCGATTCCAAGCCCGAAGAGCTCGACTCGATCGATCGCGAGATCATCAGGCTCAAGATCGAGCAGGAGGCGTTGAAGAAGGAGAGCGATCCGGGCTCCAAGGAACGCCTCAAGCGGCTCGAAGTCGAGCTGAAGGAGCTGGAGAAAAAGTCGGCCGACCTGACCGCGCGCTGGAAGTCCGAAAAGGAAAAGCTCAGCGGCGCGCAGAAGCTCAAGAACGAGCTCGACCAGTTGCGCGTCGAGCTCGCCAACGCGCAGCGCCGCGGCGAGTACCAGCGCGCCGGCGAGATTTCCTACGGCCGCATTCCGGAGATCGAGAAAAAGCTCAAGGCGATGGAAGCCGGCGAGGGCAGGGGCGCGATGGTCGAGGAGGCGGTCACCG
>JBKQQE010000701.1:0-2568 GCA_052326245.1 Xanthobacteraceae bacterium
GTCCTGGGACTGCGTGGCGAGCAGCTCGAACTGCTTGCGGGCGTGGCTGCTGGTGAGCTCCACCGCGTCGGCAAGCGTCTTGGTGCCGAGCAGGGCACTGGCGAAGTCGAAGGCGCCCTCGACATTGGCCTTGGTGATCTCGAGCAGCTTGGTGGTGTAGTCGCCGGCGCCCTTGGCGGCCGACTGGCAGACCGCCTCGATGGCGCCGTTGTTGGATTCGGCGGCGTCGCGCAGCTTCTGGTAGCCGTCGCGGGCCTGCGCCAGGCCCTTTTCGGCGAAGGCGCGCATGTTGTCCGAGGCGCCGGTCAGGCCGGAGGCGGAAAACGCGGAGGGCGAAAAGGCAAACGGATCGATCTTCATGACCATGGCTTACGTGTCCTGTGTCGGCAGATCCGGCCGGAGCGGATCTTGGCTGAAAGCCGGCCGCGAGGACGAAGATGTGAGAATCTGGCCCCACCGCGCGCCGCGCGTGGATTCCATACACCAGTCTATTGTGCATTGCAACATAATGCAACGCACAACAGGATCGCAGATCCGGAGGAGCTTATTTCGGCTTGGTGAGATCCTTGCCGATATCCATGGCGGCGCGGGTCACCGCCTGGCCGATCTCGCTGGCCTGCTCCGCCAGCACCTTCATCTGGCCCTGCACGTAGCTGCTGTGCAGGGACATGATTTCCGTCAGATCCTTGGCGCGCAGCAGCCGCTCGGCGTAGTCGAGCGAGGCCGCGACGTTCTTCTCGGCGAAGGTGATGGCCTTGATGCTGAAGTCCTTGGCGTTGGCGCGGGCCGCCTCGCTCTTTCCCTCCAGCGAGCTCGCGGCCTGCTGCGCCGACGACAGGAAACTCTCGAATGCCTTGCGGGCCTGGTCGAAACTGGCTTCCGCCATCGAGCGCAGCTCCTGGGGAATCTCAAACTTCTGATCCATCGTTTCACTCCCTGTTGACGCCTTGGCGAACTACTAGTGTCCCGCTTCTAACATTCGCATCACTTTGCGGCGAGCTCGTTTGCGAATGTTAGAAGCATAGGGACACTAGCAACTATAAGATTCTAGTGTGGTTTTGGATTTGACATTCGCTTGGAGAGTTCGCGGAAATACTGAAGCGAATGTCAAATCCACCACACTAGTCGGCGGACGGCGGCGTGCGGCCTGCCGCCGGGATACCGCGGTATCACCGCATCAGTATGACGCATCCCGACGCCGCCGGCTGCCGCAAAAGGCGGCGGCGTTGTCGACGATCGTGGATTTGCCGTAACGCGCCCGGCGCCCGGAGGTTCAGCCACCCGCCGCAATTAAGGATATTGCCGCGCGGCCGTGGACCTCGCCGCGCCCGCGCTCTAGTAAGAATTCATTAAGGCTGTTGTCCTTATGGCCGCCCGTATCGGGGGGCACGGTGGACCGCATGCACTAGCGACCAGGGACCCGCGATCACGTCATGCCGCGCAGTGAAGCCGAAGTCCTGATCACGAGCCTGCGCGACCCCCGGCTGGCAGTGCACGCCGTCAGCGCGCTGCCGGCCTGGCTGTGGGCACCCGACGGCTCCCGCATTCTCTGGGCCAATGCCGCCGGCGCCGCCGTGTTCGGCCGCCGCACCGCATCCGAACTCGCCGCGCGACATTTCGGCCCGGCCGACCAGCACCGCCGGCAGGTCGCCCGGCTGGCCGGACAGCTGCCCGATGGCGCGGTTCGCCTCGAGCGCCTGCAAGGGTTCGGCGCGGCGCTGGGGCGCCTGCGCACCTGCGCCTGCAGCCGCATCGGCGGCGCCAACGCCAGCACCGGCCTGTAGGTCGCGGCCGCGGAGCCGGTGGGACGGGCGATGGCCTTTCCCGAGCGCGTGCAGCGCCTGACCGACGGGATCGACGCTCCGGCGGCCGCCTTCGACGCGGCCGGCACCCTGATCGAGGCCAATGCGTCCGCAAGAAATCTGATCCCGTTCGAGCGGCCCGACGAGGTCGACCTTTCGGTGTTCGGCCTCGACCTGGTCTCCGCGGCAACGCTCAGTGACGGTCATGCCACGATCCCGGCTGCAGTCGGCGAGATCGAGCTGTTCCGGCTCGGCCACGGCCACGAGACCACGCTGCTGGCGCTGATCAGGATTCCCGTGCCCGAAGCACCGGCGCAGCCGGAAGAAATCCAGCACGAAGAGATGTTGGCGCCGGCGGCCGACGACACCGTTGCCCCGGCCGTCGCGGCGCCGGGCGCACCCGCGGAGATCGCTGAGGCAGTGCCCGCTCTCGCTTCGCAAGAACGACACCCCGACGCCCTGCCCGGTCCAACTGCGGAGATCGTGCCCGAAGCCGCGACGATGTCGACACCGCCCGTCCCGCCCGTGGAGGCCGCAGCGCCCGCGAGCGCGGAGCAACCGCCCGCCGCGTCCACGGCCGCTTGCGCCGCGCCGGCCGATGTCGCGACCGCCGGCGCGGCCGAGGAGCCGACATTTTTCACGCACGCGGAGGCCGTCCCGGTCGTCACGCCGACGCACGAGCCCGGGATCGTCGAAATGGTGGCCGGCGCGGCGTCAAACGACGAACAGCCGTTCGACAGCCTGCCCGCGCCGGCGATCGAGAGCG
>JBKQQE010000702.1:0-6806 GCA_052326245.1 Xanthobacteraceae bacterium
GGACGTTAATTCCAACATTCGCATTCCATTGCAGCACGAAACTTTGCGAATGTCAGAACCACAAGCACACTAGCAGATATCAGATTGCAGCGTCCTTGCGCCGTATCACAGCTTCCTCGCCGTTCCCGCCCGCCACCGGTCCCGATCGTCCATGCGTTTCACGTCCCTGATCGTCGAACTGGTCCGTGCGCGCCCCAAGCTCATCGTTTGGGTGGCCATCCTGCTGCAATTCGCCCTGTGGCTGGCGCTGCCGATGCTGATCTACGCCAGTCCGCCGCCGGAGGTCGCGACCGTGCTGGCGTATGGCCGCGAGTACCAGGTCGGCACCGACCAAGGCCCGCCATTGCCGTTCTGGCTTGCCGACATCGCATTCCGGCTCGCGGGCGATCACATCTTCGGCGTCTACCTGCTGGCGGGCCTCTGTTTCATCGTGACGATGTCGGCGCTGTTTCAGCTCGGGGGAGCCATCGTTGGACGCCAGCAGGCTGCGCTGGCGGTGCTGCTGACAGCCACCATCACGGTGTTCAGCTTCCCCGGCGTCGAATTCGGCCCCGCGGTGCTGGCGCGGCCGATCTGGGCGCTGGTGCTGCTGCATGCCTGGCGCGTGGTCGGGCAGGGCCGCCGGATGGCTTGGTTTGCGCTGTCGATCGAGAGCGGCCTGCTGCTGCTCACGACCCCGGCCGCCGGTCTGCTGCTGGTGCTGTTGCTGGTGTTCCTGCTGGCGACCGCCCGCGGCCGCCGGGCGCTGTGGACGATCGAACCCTGGTATGCGCTCGCCGTCATCGTCGTGATGGTGCTGCCTTACGCGGTGTGGCTGCTGCGGTTCTCCGCGGCGCAATGGCCGGCGCTGCCGCCGCTCGCCGAGCTCGCCCCGCGCGCAATCCGGTGGGGCGATCTGCTCGGCCAGTTGCTGCTCGCGATGTCGGGGATTGTGATCCTGGCCATTTTCAATTCCGGCCGCTGGATGCGCAAGCCGGACGAGGTTCCGGTCATCTTCCGGCCTCCGGTCGATCCGTTCGCGCGCCGCTTCGTGCTGTATTTCGCGCTCGCACCGGCGCTGGTCACGACGCTGATTTCCGCCGTCTTCGGTCTCGACCAGGTGTTCGGCGGCGCGGGAACCGCGATTCTGATGTGCGGGCTCGCGGTGATCGTGCTGGGCGACGACCTGATCCCGCTGCGGCGCCAGGAGATGCTGCGGACGGTGTGGGCGATTATCATCATCGCTCCCGCGGCGGCGCTGGTGGCGGTGGCGCTGATCCAGCCGTGGACCAGCGCGACCGAAGTCGAGACGGCGCTTCCGGCCCGCGCGCTCGGACAGTTTTTCGGCGAAAACTTCGAGCACCGCACCGGGCAGCCGCTGCGGGCGGTGGCGGGAGACCCCGAGCTCGCCACGCTGATCGCGCTGGCGTCGCCGCGGCGTCCGCATGTCTTCTTCAATGCGAGTGCGGAACGGACGCCGTGGCTGAGTGCCGCGAAATTCCGCGAGATCGGCGGCGTCGTGGTGTGGCGTGCAGCCGATACCGCCGGCGCGCCGCCTGCGGAGATTGCCCGCCTGTTTCCCGACCTGGCCCCCGAGGTACCGCGCGCGTTCGAACGCATGGTAAGCGGCCGACAGCCCCTGCTGCGGCTCGGCTGGGGGATCGTGCGGCCGGCGTCCCGCTAGAGCATGATCCGGAAAAGTGGAAACCGATTTTCCGAAAGATCATGCTCAAACAAAGAGATGAGATCATGATGCGATTCAATCTAATCGCATCATGATCTGATGCCGGCAACGTGGCCTGCCGACCGGGCAGCGCCTCGGGCGCCGCGCCGGCGGAAGGGCGCAGGCCCGCGTCAGGTTGGGGCGGGCTCGGCCAGCGCCCGCTTGATGGCGCGCAGGTCCTGCCAGGCCAGACGCTTGTAGGCCGGTGAGCGCAACAGATAGGCCGGGTGGAAGGTCGGCATGGCGCGGATTCGCCGGGTACCGGTGTCGTAGTCGATCCAGCGGCCCCGGGTCTTCATGATGCCGTCGCGGGTCATGAGCAGCGCCTGCGTCGACGGATTGCCCAGGGTCACCAGGATGTCGGGGTTCACCAGTTCGATCTGGCGCTGGATGAACGGCAGACAGATCAGCGTTTCCTGCGGCGTCGGCGTGCGGTTGCCGGGGGGGCGCCAGGGAATGATGTTGGCGATGTAGACCTTGCTGCGGTCGAGGTCGATCGCAGCCATCATCAGGTCGAGCAATTTGCCGGAGCGGCCGACGAAGGGCAGGCCCTCGATGTCCTCTTCCCGTCCCGGTGCTTCGCCGACGAACATGATGCGCGCCGCGGGATTGCCGTCGGCAAAGACCAGCTTGGTGGCGGTGAATTTGAGGGCGCAGCCGTCGAAATCGCCGAGCATGGCGCGCAGCTCGTCGAGGCTGGCGGCGGCGCGCGCCGCGGCGCGGGCGGACCCGATCGCGATCTCCGGCGGCGGCGCCTTGTCGTTGCGCATCGGGCCCGGGGCGTCGGCGAGGCCCGCCGGGCGCGCCGTCGACGCCTGCAGCATGACCCGGGCCGGCGCGGCCACCGCTGCGGTGGGCGCGGCGCGATCGTCGGTGGCGTCCTCGGCCAGCCGATCGGTCGGCGTCTCCGTCAGCGCGCAGTCCACCCCGGCCTCGAGGTAGAAAGCCAGCAGTTCGTGCACCGTGGGGGGGCGTTCCGGAATCATCAAAGACGCGGCATCCGTGCGGGACATGGCGGGATCTGGGTCGGCCGATCCGATGGCTATATTATGCGGGTTCGGGCTGGCGCGAAACGGCGTCGAGCACTCGGGGTTGTCCTGAACCGAAAAATGGGAAACAACAAGCGGGTTCACCCTTCCTCAGTCTGGACAATCGAGCATTAGCATGAGCACCGAGCCGCTGCCGCCGCGCGAATCCATGGAATTCGACGTCGTGATCGTCGGAGCCGGGCCGTCCGGCCTGAGCGCCGCGATCCGGCTGAAGCAGCTGAATGCGGACCTGACCATCGTCGTGGTCGAGAAAGGCTCCGAAGTCGGCGCGCATATTCTCTCCGGCGCGGTGATCGATCCGGCCGGGCTCGACCGGCTCGTTCCCGACTGGCGCGACGATCCGGAGTGTCCGCTGAAGACCGCCGTGCGGGACGATCACTTCTACTGGTTGACTTCGAGCCTGAAGATTCGCCTGCCCAATTTCGCGATGCCGCCGCTGATGCACAATCATCACTGCTACATCGGCTCGCTCGGTAACGTGTGCCGCTGGCTCGCCACCAAGGCGGAGGCGCTCGGCGTCGAAATCTATCCCGGGTTCGCCGCCGCCGAAGTGATCTACGGCGAGCACGGCGAGGTCAGGGGCATCGCCACCGGCGACATGGGGATCGGCCGCGACGGCAAGCCCAAGGCGAGCTTCACCCGCGGCATGGAACTGCTGGGAAAATACACGCTGTTCGCGGAAGGCGCCCGCGGCAGCCTGACCAAGCAACTGATCGCCAAATTCGCGCTGGACGCCAAGAGCGAGCCGCCGAAATTCGGCATCGGGCTGAAGGAGGTCTGGCAGATCGACCCCGGCAAGCATCGCAAGGGGCTGATCCAGCATACCCTCGGCTGGCCGCTCAACAACTCCACCGGCGGCGGTTCCTTCCTCTACCATTACGACGACAACCTGGTCGCGGTCGGGTTCGTGGTTCACCTCAACTACCAGGATCCGTACTTGTCGCCGTTCGACGAATTCCAGCGCTACAAGACCCACCCGGGCGTCCGGGACCTGTTCGCAGGCGGCAAGCGGCTGGCCTATGGCGCGCGCGCCATCACCGAGGGTGGCTATCAATCGGTGCCACGGCTGACCTTCGCCGGCGGCGCCCTGATTGGTTGCGCGGCGGGTTTCGTCAACGTGCCGCGGATCAAGGGCGTCCACAATGCGATGGGCTCGGCGCTGCTGGTGGCCGAGCACGCCGCGGCGGCGCTTGCCGCGGGACGCGCCAACGACGAATTGTCCGAATATGAAAACGCCTGGCGCGCGTCCCCGGTGGGGCAAGACCTGCACAAGGTTCGCAACGTCAAGCCGCTGTTGTCCAAATTCGGCACCCTGCTGGGCATGGCGCTCGGCGGCATCGATATGTGGACCAACACGCTGTTCGGCATTTCGCTGTTCGGGACCGTCAGTCACAGCAAGCCCGACCGCGCCACGCTTGATCCCTCGAAGCTTCACCAGCCGATCGCGCCGCCGAAGGCGGATGGCAAGCTGACCTTCGACAAGCTGTCGTCGGTGTTCCTCTCCAATACCAACCACGAGGAAGACCAGCCGATCCACCTCAGGGTGGCCGACATGAAGCTGCAGAAGGCGTCCGAGCATGACGTCTTCGCGGGCCCCTCAAACCGCTACTGCCCGGCGGGCGTTTACGAGTGGGTGGAGGAGGGCGCCGAGCCGCGCTACGTGATCAACGCCCAGAACTGCGTTCATTGCAAAACCTGCGATGCCAAGGATCCCAACGGGAACATCACTTGGGTTCCGCCGGAAGGCGGTGGCGGGCCGAACTACCAGGCGATGTGAGCACGTTCGCGCGAGCGCCATGACTTCCGCCATGATCCCGCCACACTGGGCCGGCCAAACGCTGGCAGTCCGGTTCTGACCTTCGCGTGCCGCTGCCAGAACCGGGACGCTGGCAAGCAAATCTATGATTCTAGTACCCTTTTGTTTCCGAAGTTCGTGTCGGGAACGTGCAGCAAGCAACTCACGAACTTCGGAAACGGGGTACGAGTGCGGATTTGGATTTGACATTCGCAATGGCGGCGCGCGGAAATACCGAAGCGGATGTCAGCCCCACCGCGCGAGGCCCCGTCCTTGCGATTGCGGGCCAAAAAGTCCATTCTGGTAACGTCGCATGATCCCGGTCCGCGGTGTCTGTTGCCCCCGGCCGCCGAACGCTGCCTCGGATTTGACCGGCGCTTTCGCGGATCGTGAATTGCCCCGACAACTTGACCCTTCTCGAAGACTTGACCCTCGAAGACGTGACCCACGAAGATTTGGAGCCAGGCGAGCCGTGATGAAGCCCCTTCGATTCGACCGCCTCGCGACCGCCTTGACGCTGGTGGCGTCGCTTGTGGTTTGCGGCGAACTGCGCGCGCAGACCCCCGACCATCCGACCGAAACGTCCAAGTCGGATTTTCCGAGCAGCCGTGACCTGGCGTCGATGACCATGGCCGGAAGCTACCTCGCCGCGCGCCACGCCAGCGTGGAACGCGACGCTGCTTCGGCGGCGGCGTTCTATCGCTCGGCGCTGCGATCCGACCCCAAGAACAACGAGCTGCTCGACCGCGCTTTCATTTCGTCGCTCGCCGAAGGCGATATCGACGAGGCAGTCAGGCTGGCGGAGCGCATTCTCGTCATCGACAAGACCAATCGCGTGGCACGCCTTGTCGTCGGCGTACGGGCGCTGAAGCAAAAGCAGTATTCCGCCGCGCTGCAGAACATCAACCAGTCGGTGCGCGGACCGATCACCGACCTCGTCGCGGCCCTGCTGGCGGGATGGGCCCAGTTCGGCGCGGGCAACACCCAGGCCGCGGTGGCCAGCATCGACAAGCTGCAGGGCCCGGAGTGGTACCCGCTGTTCAAGGACTTCCACACCGGCATGATTCTCGACCTTGCCGATCGCCAGAAGGATGCCGGCGCCCGGCTGGAGCGGGCCTATAAGCTCGACGATTCGGCGTTGCGCGTCGCCGACGCCTATGCGCGCTGGCTCTCCCGCACCAAGGATCCCGCTGCGGCGGCGGGCATCTACGAGTCCTTCGACAAGAAGCTGGCCCGCCATCCGCTGGTGGTCGAGGAGCTGCGCGAACTCAAGGCGGGCAAGAAGCTGCCGCCGCTGGCCGACTCGCCGCAGGCCGGCGCGGCCGAGGCGCTCTACGGCATCGGCGCTTCGCTGACGCGCCGCGGCGGCGAGGATCTCGCCTTGGTCTATCTGCAGCTCGCGCTTTACCTCGAGCCGCGTCATGCGCTGGCGTTGCTGTCGCTTGCCGACCTCTACGAGTCGGTGAAGAAGCCGCAGATGGCGATCAAGGTCTACGAGCGGGTTCCGGCCAACTCCCCGCTGAAGCGCAATGCCCAGATCCAGCTCGCCACCAATCTCGATGCCGCCGACCAGAGCAGCGAAGCGATCAAGATCCTCAAGGATACCGTCGCGCAGGATCCGAAGGACATCGAAGCGATCGTGGCGCTTGGCAATATCGAACGCTCGCGGAAGAAATTCGACGACTGCAGCAAGACCTACGCGCAGGGCATCGAGGTCACCGCGGACAAGCCGAACTGGGTGCTGTTCTATTTCCGCGGCATTTGCGAGGAGCGGTCAAAGCAATGGCCGAAGGCCGAGGCGGATCTGAAGAAGGCGCTGGAGATGGAGCCCGATCAGGCCCAGGTGCTGAACTACCTCGGCTATTCCTGGGTTGACCCGGGCATCAATCTCGCCGAGGCGATGAACATGATCCGTCGCGCCGTCGAGCAGCGGCCGGATGACGGCTACATCGTCGACTCGCTGGGCTGGGCCTATTACCGCATCGGCAATTTCGACGAAGCGGTGAAGAATCTCGAGCGCGCGGTCGATCTGAAACCCGAGGATCCCACCATCAACGAGCATCTCGGCGACGCTTACTGGCGGGTCGGACGCAAGCTCGAGGCGGGATTCCAGTGGGCTCACGCCCGCGACCTCAAGCCTGATCCCGAGGATCTGCCCAAGATCGAGGCCAAAATCCGTGACGGCCTGGTGGACGATGCGCCGCCTGCCGCCGCCTCCGCGGACAAGAAGGCCGACAAGGGCGGCTAGTGGAGTGGATTT
>JBKQQE010000703.1:0-5092 GCA_052326245.1 Xanthobacteraceae bacterium
CCCGCGCGCGTCTCCACCGCAAGTTGAAACGCCCCCGCCCCATCCGACACGGTATCGCTTCGATCAATGCCTTCAGGCGGTTGCGCGGCGTTCGATAAAATTTGAATCAACCGCCATCAATTCCAATTTGAACCACATCTGATTCAAACGCGCATCGAATGATCGCCAGTTTTGACGCGCATTCGCCTTGAATTGACTGTGGCGATTTAGCGGCGGCGAAAAACGTCCATGCGAATGATGACCCCAAGAAAAACGACGGGGGTCAACAATGTCAAACAAACGTGGACGGGGATTTGGATGGTGCGCTGCCGCCATTCTTCTGGGGATGACGGCAAGCGCCGGCGCCAACGAGCGCGTACTCTATGCATCTCTCGGCAACACGACGCGCGCGCCGATCGGCTGGATCGATTTCTGCAACGACAATGCCGATGATTGTCGCGGCGGCCCGACGACACCGCGCGACATCGTCATGACGCAGCAGGCCTGGAAGGATCTGCTCAGTGTCAACCGCTGGGTCAACGAAACCATCATGCCGATGACCGACAGGGATCATTGGGGCGTGGTGGAGAAGTGGTCCTATCCGACCGACGGCTACGGCGACTGCGAGGACTACGTGCTGATGAAGCGCAAGATCCTGATCGAGGCCGGATGGCCGCGCGAGGCGCTGCTGATCACGGTGGTGCGCGACAAGAAGGGCGACGGACACGCGGTGCTGACCGTGAAGTCGGACAAGGGGGAATTCATTCTCGACAACCAGGCCGAGGACGTCCTGCCGTGGACCGATACCGGCTACCGCTACGTCAAGCGCCAGAGCCAGGCCGATCCCAATGTCTGGGTCTCGCTCGGCGACACGCGCCCTGCCGTGGCCACCGCCACCGCGCGCTGAACGAACAAAGGAACACTCTCCGCGACCGGTCGTATCCCCACCCCTCCCCGTCCCAGACCGGATCGCGCGCGGCCAGCTCTCCCCCAAGGGCTGGCCGCACCCCTTTTTGGGGTAGCCGAGGGGCTCAGGTCATGCCGCTTCCTGAAGCAGCTCTTGGCCAGGCCTATCCAGCTGGCGCTCAAGTTCTGGGCTGCGCGTTGGCAGGTCCGCGGCGGTCCCAGGGTCATCTGCGGCAGCGCAATCGATCCGCCGGCCTGTGTGGCACTCGTTGGACGCAACGCGGTCGCGCGTCAGGGCATGGCGAGGCGATTACGACCTGGGCTTCCTCAAGATGCCAACGATACGCCGGAGAAGACTGACCCCCGTCAATTTTTCCAAGCGCGAGACACGTTTTTTAAGCGCACCAACTTCCTCAACAAGCTGTCGTTGCAATTCACGATACCTTGCCTGGCTGTCGAACATCTGCAGCTGAATGAGTCGATAGGCGTTCTTGGCGTCGATATCGTCAAAACCGACGCCAATGTCGCCGCTCGCAAAATTATGGTTTTGTCCTTCGGAAAAGCCGGCATGTTGCACGAGCGAATTTGACGCAACGCATATCTCTACGTTTTCCCTGTTCAGGAAGGCCGAAAATCTCCAATCAAACTCCACTCCCGCCGGAATTTCTTTCAGCATGCGAATGGCCAGGTCGCGTCGCCACAACGTGGCAGCGCTGCCAACCGACCGCTTCAATGTAATGGGCCCTCGCTGTTCGACGGAGGGATGGTTCGGAGTATTGAAAAGCGAGAGAAAGCCAGCTGTCTGTTCGAGGATCTGGAGCCCGCCGATCAGGAAATTCCTGGACACAACCATGTCGGAATCCAGCAAAAGAACAGCATCCGCCCCCGTATCGAGCAGCTGAAGCATAAGATCTCGAATAGCGAAGCTTGCGCCGCCGCTGTTTCTTTCGCGCCGACTGACCCGCGCTGAGTCCGGATAGACGGAGCGCAAGAAGGCAACGTCGTATTCGGTGCTGGCGTCATCGACAACGAGCAGTTCGGTGCCGGGCGGCAGCGAACTCGAGCGCAAGGATTCGGCATTGAGCTGGACGAGATGCCGACGATTGTAGGTCGCAACGCCAACAGCAACTTTCAAAATATGGTCTCTCTCAATTGGAAAGCCTAACCCTCCACGAAACCATTCGGGATTGTTACGTCTGGCCGAGAGCAGCCGTCCAGGCGCCATGAGAGCCGCTCCAGTGCTTTTACCGCCATGATCTGACTTTGTCAGCTCAATGGGCGAGCCGGGTCCCCGTTGATGCATCGCAACTGCAGCCCGTCGGTGGCCGACCTCGCCCCGCGGCTGCCGCAAAGCGCTTCGGTAGTGGCGTCGATGCGATGTTGACATTCCTAATGAATTAGCGATTTTCAAAGACCCGTCCCGGCACCGCTGGCTGGCACCCGTCGGCACAAAAGCCTCGCTGTCGAACGCTCCTTCCAGCGTTCAATATCACCGATCAAATCGGGGGCCATTTTTTGGTGCCGGCGTCGAGAATTCTCGCGTGCCAATTTCGATAGCGAAAGTAAACTGCGCCGAGAATTCTACTCGTGAGTTGAATCACAAAAAAGAGGCGAGGAACCAATGTGGCAGATCGACGGACCGAGCAGGCGATCGGTGGTCGCGATGATGTCAGGCGCTTCCGCGGCCACGCTCGCTGGGCTGCCGGAGCCGGCCGCGGCCCAGGTAGCGGTGAAGTGGTCGAGCGGGACCGATCTGCCGACCACCAAGGTTCCAGCCAACGCGACCGACTGTCACCACCACATCTACGACGCCCGCTTTCCCCCCGATCCCAACTCCGTGCTGCGTCCCGGCGACGCCACCGTCGCCGACTATCGGCAGCTGCAGAAACGGATCGGCACCAGCCGAAACATCGTCGTGCAGCCCTCGACCTACGGGATCGACAACAGTCTCCTGCTGGCCTCGTTGAAGGAGTTCGGGCCGTCCGCGCGGGGGGTTTGCGTGGTCAACACCGGCGTCACCGACGCCGAGCTGCAAAACCTCCAGAGCGGCGGCGTGCGCGGCATCCGGTTCAATATCGTCACGCCGGGCGGCGCCACGTCCTTTGAAATGGTCGAACCGCTGTCGAAGCGCGCGGCGGCGCTGGGCTGGCACCTGCAGTTCTATGTGAGTGCCGATCAGATCGTGCAGCGCAAGGATCTGTTCGGCAACCTGCCGTGCCCGGTGGTGTTCGATCACATGGCGCGCCTGACCGATCCCGGACATGCCGCATTTCCCATCGTCGTCGATCTGCTGAAGAAGGGAAAAGCGTGGGTCAAGCTGTCGGGCGCCTACATTGAAACCAAGGTGGGCCCGCCGACTTACGCGGACCGGACCGCGGTCGCGCAGGCGTTCGTCCGCGAGGCACCGGACCGGCTGGTCTGGGGCAGCGACTGGCCGCATCCGACGGAAAAACTCGACAACAAGCCGAACGATGCGCTGCTGCTGGACCTGCTGGCGCAATGGGCCCCCGACGCCACGACGCGGGCGCGGATCCTGGTCGACAATCCGGCGCGCCTCTACGGTTTCTGACGACGAGCAGCCGCGCCGATCGATCGGCGGGCGCACGCCCGCCACCGCGTCACGGCGCCAGATGCGGCGTGGTGTTGGGCTCGAGCTCCATCTCGACCTCGTCATGCTCGGGCAAAACCTCGCCGTGGACGACGAGCGGCTTGCCGATCCAGACCGGGTCGACCAGATGGTCGCGGCGCGGGTTGGTGGTGTTGGGGTGGATCAGAATGCTCAGGCCGCCGTGATTGAGCATCAGCCACGGCACCAGCGTCGCGAACAGATCCCGTGCGAACGCGACCTGGAACATCGCCTGATCGTGCGGCCCGACCTTGACGTCGTGCCAGCGGCCGAGCCGGACCAGAAAGCGCTCGCCGATCAATTCGCGCAGGCGCTCGGCGACCGCGCGCGACGACGCCGGGTCGTAGTAGATATGGGCGTGGTAGCTCGCGATCTCGGCGAGCGGCCGCAGCGGCTGGTCCTGCGATGATGGCGTCATCTCACACCTATCCGATCCGCTTCAGGCCGGCCTTGTAGCGCCGGCCGTTCTCGACATAGTGCCGCGCGCCGCCGAGCATGGCGGCGGCCTGCGCCGGGTCCAGCGTGCGGATCACCTTCGCCGGCGCGCCGACGATCAGCGAATAGTCGGCGAAGCTCTTGCCTTCGGTGATCACCGCGCCGGCGCCGACCACGCAGCCCTTGCCGATCCGCGCGCCGTTCATGACGATGGCGCCCATGCCGATCAAAGCCCCGTCCTCGATGGTGCAGCCGTGCAGCACCACGCGGTGGCCGATGGTGCAGCCGCGACCGATGGTCATCGGAAACCCGGGATCGGTGTGGAAGGTGCAGTTGTCCTGCACGTTGGAGCCCTCGCCGATATCGATCAGCTCGTTGTCGCCGCGCAGCACCGATCCAAACCAGATGCTGGCATTGGCACCGAGCCGGACGTGACCGATCACCTCGGCGCTGTCGGCAATGAAATACTGTCCGTCCGCGGGCAACTGGGGCGCACGCCCATCGAGTTCATAGATCGCCATGACTGCCTTCTGGCTAAAGACGGCAGTTTGGCACAGGTCGGGACGAAATGGCGAGAGCGCTCTGGTGTGGTGGATTTGGCATTCGCAAACCAACCCGATTCAGGGTCGTGCGAATGTTAGAAACGGGACATCAGACCGTTGCGAAGAAGCCGCTGACTTCCAGCAGCTGCAGGAACACGGTGCCGCACATCATGCTCCACAGCCCGGCCAGCACGGTTGCCAGCATCACGAACTCGACCCGGCGGTTTTCGGTGCGGCGGCCGCGCACGGTGTTGCGCATGATGATGAAGGGCGCGGCGAACACCAGGAACGGCACCGCGGCGAACGTCTTGGGCGCCACGCCCTGCTGCAGCAGGCCGAAGCTCGCCGGCCGGTTGGCCAGCACCTGATAGCCGCTGGTGAGCGCCCCCGCGAGGGCAAATCCGATCAGGAGCGAGAACAGCGAATTGACAACGTCCGGCGACATCACGGCGACCTCACGCAACAGCGCGGCGCCACACGCGCGCCACGCCCCTGCTTCGCAAAATGCGGGAGCCGGCGCCAGCCAATCCTTAAGAAAAGGTTAACATCAGTGTGGTGGATTTGACATTCGCTTCAGTATTGCCGCCAACTCTCCAAGCGAATG
>JBKQQE010000704.1:0-2581 GCA_052326245.1 Xanthobacteraceae bacterium
CATCGGTCATAGCTGCCGATCCACGCCTTGGCTACCTTCGCACAGATCGCACATAAGTTCAAAACTCGAGCGGAGTTTCTGCTCAGCAAGGGCAGCCCCTGCGGCTGTCAATGCTCAGGATGACAGCCGTCGGGCTGACTATTTGCCTGTCCAGCAAGCTTGCCGCTTGCCTAAGAAGGCCGACATGCCCTCCTGGGCATCGGCAGCAAGCGCATTCATGCTCATAATCTCTTTGGCGTAGGCGTACGCTTTGGGCTGATCTAAGTCGACTTGGGTATAGAACGCCTGTTTGCCCAGCGCGACGGTGAGGTTGCTGGCCGCGGCGATCTTTGCGGCGAGTTCGCGGGTTGCTCGGGCCAAATCAGCATCGGCGACGACCTTGTTGATCAATCCCCATTCGGCAGCGGTAATGGCGTCGATCGGATCACCCGTCAATAACATCTGGAGAGCCCTTTTGCGCCCCACCGCCCTGCTCAGCGCCACCATGGGCGTGGTGCAAAACAATCCGATCTTCACGCCCGGCGTGGCGAAGGATGCCTGGCCCGATGCCACCGCCAGGTCGCAGGTCGCCACCAACTGGCACCCCGCGGCCGTAGCGATTCCCTGCACTTGGGCAATGACGGGCTGCGGTATAGTCTGCACCTTCGTCATTAATTCCGTGCACACGTCGAAGATGCGCCGGTATTCATTGATGTCCCGCCCGACCATTTGGCCCAGGTCATGGCCGGAGGAAAACACCTTGCCCGCAGCCGCCAGGATGACGGCGCGCAAACTCGAGTCGCCGCCAATATGCGTCAGGCAGTCGATGAGTTCCAGCATGAGTTCGAGCGACAGCGCATTGCGGCGGTTGGGCCGGTTCAACGTAACGATCGCCGACGGCCCTTCGATGTCGAAGCAGATGTTCTCGTATGGCATGGGTCATTCCCCCCCGGCGCAGAGTCACTTCAACGCCGAACCAGAAATCGGCAACAAGCTCTCCGACTCCAAAGCTACGCCGATCCATTGAGAGCGGCAACGGCTTCGCGGATGCGCTTCGGATAACTCCGCAGCAATTGCTGCTTCCTCTTCACCCAGGCTTGGTTCGACGCCATGACCTTTCGGGATCGCGCGATGGCCGCTTGCATCGGGCTGGGCGCGGGCCCTCCCTCAACGGTTCTGACATCCACGAAGTGCCTGGGATCGAGAGCCTTCAGACATTCCCGGTCAGAGATCTTGAGGCGGCGCTCGATCACTTGGGGCGCAAGCCGTTTTAGGGCGGCAACCAGCCGCTGATGCGTGTAGGCTCCGGCCACCTCTTCCACAGATTGTGAAACGAGCTGATGCGCCTGGAGGAAACTTATGCCCTCCTTCCGCACCAGCGTGTCCGCCAACTCTGTCACCGTTAGAGGCTTATCCGAGACGCTGCGGCGCAAGCGTTCTTTATCAACCTCCGCCGCAGACATCACTCCCGCGAACAATCGCAAAGCCCTCGAGGCGTCGTAGAACATCGAGAGGATCAAGGGTTGCAGGTCATCTTCAGCGTCTACGGTGTCGCCAAACGGCGTGTTGTGCGCGCACGTCAGAACCGCCTGAGACTGGCCGAGCGCCTTGCTGGCCAGGACGCGGGTGTGCTCGAGCGCCACGGGATTGCGTTTTTGCGGCATGATACTGCTCACCTGCACAAACGCATCGTCGAGACGCAGGAAACCAAACTCGTCTGAACACCACAGCAGCAGGTCTTGTACCAGTCGTCCCAGGTTGATCATAGCCACGGCCACGGCCGCAGCGGACTCGGTCAGGTAATCGACGGCGGCAATCGCGCCGTACGAATTGAGCTGCACCCCGTCAAAGCCCAGCAATTGGGCCGTGTACTCACGATCGATGGGAAAGCCTGTGGTGGTAATGGCGCAAGCGCCCAGCGGGCTCCGGTTGACTCGATCGAAAAGCGCTCGCAGCCGCGCCGCGTCGCGTTCGAGAAACTCGACGGCAGCCAGCAAGTAGTGCGCGAGGGTCGTGGGCTGAGCCGGTTGTGTGTGCGTGTAGGCGGGCATGAGCGTGGCGACGTTATCGCTCGCGCACTCCAGAAGAACCCGCGAGGCATCCACGACAGCAACCCCAAGTTTGAGAATCTCTCGCCGCAATACCATACGGTACATCGTGACATCGATGTCGTTGCGGCTGCGGGCGGTGTGCATCTTGCCCGCGGTGTCACATCCGCACTCGCGCTGCAGGCATTGCTCGATATGAAAGAACAGGTCCTCGCAGGATCGCTCGCGCTTGGCCTTGACGAGCGTGTCGCGGTCGAGACGAGCCAGTGCGTCCAGGCAGGCCTTTGCCTCCCGGCGCCGGATGATTCGCTGCCGGCAAAGCATTAAAGTGTGAGCGCCGTGAATCTCCAGCAAGGAGTCGAGGAAATACTTCTTGGCATCCTCAAAGTTGACTGCCAAGACTGTTTCGTCGTAGATCGGGGCTGGGAATTTTTCATTCATCCTGATGTGTAGACTGTCGTGGCAACCCTCGTGGTTGCCCAGGGCGGCTGACGCCCGGCTTTGGAGTGCGGCAGCTTGCTGCCGCTCTCCCCGGGCGCGAGCTTGCTCGCGCC
>JBKQQE010000705.1:0-2828 GCA_052326245.1 Xanthobacteraceae bacterium
TCGTAGTCCAGCGCCAATCGCCCGCTCGTTGTCGTCTGTGCCACCGCGGCTTTGCCTCGAATCCCGAATTTCTAAAAATATAGCAATATATTGACATATATGCACGCGGTTATTTTTCGGCCGCGCCGCGGATGAGATCGTCATCCGCACCGGCGGCCTCTCGCGCGCGGCGCGGCCGCGCGCCAGGCAATCCATCAATCCGGCGAATGGAGGTCCGCTGCCGCGCGTCCTGTCGAAGATCGAAGGCGTTCGGGCACCGATGTGCAGCGACGACACGGGCAAGCGGGTTCGGACGTTTCTCGCCAGGTAGGTTGCGGCGGCGGTCGCTTCAATTTTTATCGCCGTCAAAGCGGCCCGGTCGCTGCTCGCTATGATTTATCAAAGATTTTTTTTCCCGGGCGAGGTGCGATCGAGATGACGTCTTTGCATGGCCTCATGAGCGATCCTCAGTCAGTCAAGATCATCACGGATGCCGTGGTTCAGGCGGTCGATGGCGCGAGTTCGGTCGATGTGCCCTTCCACCACATTGAGTTCGATCGGTTTTTCCCGCCCGATCTCTATCGCAGGATGATCGAGACGCTGCCGGAGGCGTCCGACTACCGGCCGATGTCCGGCCGCGCCAGGGTCAACGACCGGCCGGACGGCACGCCGACCCGGGTCAAGATCGATCTGTTTCCCGAATACACGCACTATCTGCCGCCCGAGAAGCGCGCGGTGTGGGATCTGGTCGGCCGGGTGCTGTGCTCGAGCGAATTGCAGGCGGCCTTCGTCCGCCGCCTGGCGCCGGGCCTGCAGCGTCGCTTCGGCGCCGATTATGCGAAGGTGGGCCTGTTTCCCATTCCGGTGCTGACCCGCGACATCGCCGGCTATCACATCGATCCGCATACCGACACGCACTGGAAGGGCATCACCGTCCTGATCTATCTGCCGCCGGACGAATCGCATGCCGATATCGGCACCGTGCTGCATCAGCGCGCCGCCGACGGCAGTCTGGAGCGCGCCGGCAAGGGGCGGTTCGTGCCCAATTCCGGTTTTGCCTTCGCCGTCGGCGACGATACCTGGCATTCGGTCGACCAGGTCGGGCCGGAGGTGGCGACCCGCGACCTGATCATTCTGCAGTATTTCGTCGACAGCGGGCTGCAGCTGTTCCTGCGCAACCGCGGCAAGCGGCTCGGCAACATGCTGCTCAACGGCGTGCGCCAGCTCACCGGGCTGTCGCGGTAGCGCGCGAGGCGAGGCGGCATTGAAAAAGCCCGGGAGCGATCCCGGGCTTTTGTGCTGTCGGCCGCGGCGCGGCGCGAGGGCCGTGCCGGTTCAGGCCGGGAACGCACCTTCGAATGCGGTCGCCGAAAGGGGATTGCGCGGGCTCGGCGTTTCGCGGGCCTGCAAGGCTTCCGGAAGCTGCGATTTGTCGCCGGGCTTGCCGATGGCGATGGCGGCTTCGACCCGGTAACCGGCCGGCACGTTCAGTTCGGTCGCGGCGCGGGGGATATCGAATCCGACCATGCCGTGGGCCTGCCAGCCGAGCTTGGTGGCCTGCAACGCCAGCAGCGCCCAGGCGGCGCCGGCATCGAAGGAGTGGCTGTGGGAAGGAATTTCCTTGTCCTGTCCGGGGACCGCCATGGTCTGTTTCGACACCACAATGACCAGCGCGGCGGCGTTCTTCGCCCAGGAGGCATTGAATTCGTTCAACAGCCCCAGCAGCCGATCCCAATGCTTGGTGCCGCGCCGGGCGTAGATGAAGCGCCAGGGCTGCGAATTGTAGGACGACGGCGCCCAGCGCGCCGCCTCTAACAGCTTCAGCAGGTCGGCTTCCGAGATGATGTCCGGCGTGAAGGCGCGCGGTGACCAGCGCTCGAGGAAGAGAGAATCGATGGCGTGGTCGGCGGTGCGTGCGTTGGCCTTAGTCATATGGAATGCGTCCTGTTTTGGGGGGCATAGCGGCGTGGTGTCGCGGTCGCGACATGGTGCGATATAGTCCAAAAATTGACCTTAGTCACTTTTTTCGACTGTAACGATAAACATCGGCTATCATCGCGCAAGAGGTCATCGCGCAGCGCCTTGGTCAAACCGGTGTGACTGGGCGGCAGGGGCGACGGGAGGGGAACGACCGTGAAGCCGAATTTTGCAAGACACGACACCTCGAACAGCACGGAGATCTGTCCGATCCGCGACGTGCTGGACCGCGTCGGCGATCAGTGGAGTCTGCTGGTGCTCGGCGCGCTCGCCGGGGATACGCTGCGCTTCAACGCGCTGAAGCGCGAGGTCGAAGGCATTTCCCAGCAGATGCTGGCGCGCACGCTCAAGCGGCTGGAAGAGGACGGGCTGGTATCGCGCAAGCCCTTTGCGGTGATCCCGCCACGGGTCGACTATGCCCTGACCCCGCTCGGGCGCTCGTTTCTGAAGCCCTTTTCCGCGTTGATCGACTGGGCGGACAAGCATCACGGTGCGATCAGGGCGGCGCGGAAAAGCTATCGGCAGCAGCACGGGCCGTGACGCCGCTGGCGCATGCGCCGGCATGCCCCGGGACAATTCGCCGGTTGCTGCCCCGACGACTGCTATGACGCGCGAAACCGGCATCCGGCACCGCCGTGCTGCAACGCCCTTTCGCGAACTGCAAAGGAACCGGGCGGCAGCGCCCACTTTTGTGGCCACCAGAGTCCGCCCATCGCGCCTTTGCCCGGAAACGTGGCATTCGGGACGCCAGCTTCTCCCGGCGCGACCGCCCGATGCGGGCGGCGATGCTTCGCACTGCAATAGCGAGCGCCGGCGGGCGCCTCGCGCAGTTGCATCTTGGCAAGGGGGGCAAACGCTGTTTCAATTTGCAC
>JBKQQE010000706.1:0-4073 GCA_052326245.1 Xanthobacteraceae bacterium
ATTGCAGCAAGGTCCAAGCCGTAGCGTTCTTTAGCAAGCACGGGGTCAGGGTAAATTTCCACAGCAAAAGTTCCTTTTACAAGTTCTTTGGCTTCCTGCAAAAGTTCAGTAACCGTTTGAGCCCTCCACTGTGTCCAGCTTAAACCGCTTTGCTTCCATTTTTCCACGCATCGTGGACAAACACAATACTGCTCGTCGCGGGTCGCGTTCGCCAATCGACGTAGGAGGTCGCCGTGGCAGGGAAGCGGCGCGCAGAAGCAGACGAGGTCGCGGCCGCGCAGCTCGTCGAGCGCGCGCAGCAGATTGTGCTGATCCGCCAGCCAGCGTTCGTGCTTCGCGATGACGGCGGCCCGATCGCCGTCAGGGCCGATCCGGAACGGATTGCCCCATTTGCTGCCGCGGCCGATATAGACGGCGCCCGCCGGCACGCCTGCGTGATGCTTGTTGAGAACCCTGCACATCGCTTTTCGCCTCCTGATCCCGAGCGACGAGCTGGCGACGGAGCGCGGTTCAGGTTCGCGGGTCACGCATCGGATCTCGGACGATGCGGGAACGGCTCGCCCGTTGACCCGCGAACCGCCGCGCTCAGACAGACGAAGGAGCGGCGGGATCAGGTGGGGGATAGGTCCGGCAGGGTTTCGGATGGCGGCAGGTAGGCGTCGAAGGGGTTGCCGCCGGTCAAATGGCAGAAGGGCGTGAACAAGAAATCCGTCCCGTCGCGGCCAACAGCTCAAATGACGTAGCGTGGCTCACCGGTCGCGGCGTCAGTGCATTCCATGAGCGCGAGATTGCCGTCTGCTGCCGCGCGAAGCAGCGTCTGGAAATTGGCGCGGGCGTGATCGGGGATGCTCATCGCGCACCTCGCTTTCCGCGGGCCGGGGCGAGGGTGCGCGCGAGCCAGCCATTGGTGTCGGTCCAGGCGATCGTCTCTCGGGTCGCCAGGTCGAGCACATGCGCGCCTCCGCCGAAGGCGTTGACGCGCGGACGCGAGGAGGTGTTGGCCCATTGGAAGCCCCAGCGGCCCGTGAGACCGAACGCTTCGGCGCAGCGCTGCACGAACATGATCACCTGCTGCGGATCGCCGGTGACGTCATCATGGATCCAGAGCGTCGAGCCGCCATGCTCCGGCTGTATAGACAGAAGAAAGCCGTCGGACGGCACGTCCTCGCGTGCAGCTTCCTCCATGAAGGCCTGGTAGAGATCGAGTGCGCGTGCGGCGTTGTCCGGCGTGCCGACGTCGAGCACGCAGGAAAAGTGAGTGAAGAAGTCAGCCATGACAGTCTCCTGAAACGACGAAGCCCGGCGCGAGGGCCGGGCTTTCTGGAATTGCGGTGAAGCGGGGATCAGCCGGTCGGGCTGTCGTGGATGCGGTCGTCGTCGAACGCGACGTCCTCGCCTATGGCGTGGCGGCCTTGCTGCGTGACGCGGTCGATGAAGGCGATCACGCCTTCCCGCCGCTCGGCGGTCTCGATGTGTTCGGGATAGGCACCGGACTCCATCGCCGTGTTTGCGGCTGCCTTGGCCTTTTCGATGGCTTCGGCGTCGGAGTTTGCATCGACGGTGAAGCCATCATAGGCGCGGAGCCAGAAGCCGATCTTGACGATGTATTCGCTCATGGTGCGCCTCCTTCGGAAGTGTCTTCGCCATCGGCGGCCGTCGCGACGCAATCCTCGTCCAGTCGAGCAAGCGCAATGTTTTCGGCGGCGGCGTATTCCTCGGCGAGATCGATGGCCCAGCGGCGGGCTTCGTAAAGCTCGTCGTTGTAGGAATCCCATTTGTCGCCAACGCGCGCGCAGCCGTCGGCGATCAGCCGCGGCAGCTCGGGGTGATCGGCGAAGGTCTCATGGGCCTGTTCGAGCGTGTCCTCGACGGTCAGAACCAGCAGCGGATGCCAGCCCGCGGGGTAACGGCAATCGAGCATGATCCGCTGCGCATCATCGGCGCTGAGGTGGCCGATGAAATAGCGCCAGGCGCGGGACAGGCGTTCGAGCCGTGCCTTCGCGCGATAGCGCCAGAGGCCGATGCGCGACACGAGAGTCCGGTACGATCGCTGAGCGAGATCAGACATGGCACACCTCCTTGATGCGGCGCGCGAGGTTCTCGGGCCGGTTCAGAAAGTCGAGCGAAGCGAAGTTGTTGGGACCGCCGTGAAAGTCCTTTCGGCCCCGGCATGTCCGGAACAGGATGCCGGTGTCGTGGCCGGTCGCCGGCTGGCACGCCTGCACATAGAGGTGATCGGTGTGCAAGGTGACCTCGCCCGAGACGGCTATGCCGCCCTTGTTGGATCGAAGGTCATAGGCGCCGGGTGCAAGGCCGAGCGCATCGGCGAGGTGCTTGAGCTGACGCCGGACACGCGCGTGGAAGGTGCGCTTCGCCGCGTCGTCATAGGAAACCGACCTTCGGAAATCGAAGGCGGAAGACGTCTTGGACATGATCGGGACTCCGAGAGCGGATGACGGGCAAGCCCAGCGGCGCGCTCTCTTTCATCCGCCGGACTCGCCCGCGTCCCGGCAGACCTCTCACTCTGAGGCGGGATGGGTCGGCGCGGCATCGATCTCCACGGGCGCCAACGCCTCGTGACCGTCGAGGCCCGCTTCGGCGAGAAAATCCTCGAGGAGATCGTTGGTCGACTTCCCGACGATCGCGTCCGGTGTAATGAGCACCGCCATCCCGCCGAACCCGTCGGGGCGCATCTTGCTGCACGTGAACGCGGAGAGGACGGTGAGATACCTAAGCGTTTTGGAGCGCTTCACGATGTCTTGCAGAAAGAACTCCCAGGACGTGCCGCTGAGGTCGAGATCGATGTCGTCGTCCCCGGCTTCGCGGTGGGCAAGCTGTTCGACGACATAGATGTGGGCCGCGCTGCTCGTGTCGGGCGAGGCTGCGAGAGTGGCCGCAAGCCCGGCGCGGCTGGCGATAATCATCGTCGAGGGGCTTTCCTCGGCGAAGAAGTACCAGCCGTCGCCATCCGGCTCGGACTGGAAGATGCGCGACAGCAGCAGACGCTCCAACGGCGTCATGTCGGCGTCGGGGATCGTCTGCTGGACAACGGTCTGTTCGAAGTAGTCGGCCATATGGAATCTCCAGAAATGAAAAGGCCCGACGTGATGGCTGGGCGTGGTGAGTTGGGATGTGCGGGGTCCTGGTGGCGCTGGTCGATCAGTCCGGGTCACGCGCGCCGGCCAGGATGGCCTCCGCCTTGGCGATCGCTGCGTCTGCGCGCTGCCGCCAAAACGGCATATCGGACGCCGCGCCATCCGGCGCGTGCGCGAGAACCTTCAGAATGCCGAGCAGGGTCTCGAAGTGATCGGCCTTGCGTTGCAGCGTTTCGCCGAATTGCGATGGGACCGGAAGCACGGTGACGCGACAGGCGGTGTCGGCGCCCGGCCAGGCGCCGGTGACATAGGTCTCGCCGGAGGATTCGTAATCCTCTTTCTGATCAGACCAGTCGTCGTCTTCGATGGCCAGACGGCAGGCCTGCTCGACGGTATCGGCTTCATAGGTGCGCTGCCGATAGATGGGGATGCGATAAGTGGCTTCGATGGTGAAATGGGGCATGAGAACCTCCAGAAATGCGAAAGCCCGGCGCGGTGGCCGGGCTTCGTGTTGGACGTAGTGAGGAGCGATCAGCGTCAGAGACGCCAGGTTCGAACGAGACATTGCGCCTCGTGGTGATGCGCGAGCATATGCCGATAGAAGCGATGGCGCGCTTCGCGATGGAGCGGATCGCGGCGGGCCCGCGGAGTCAGCTTCCGTGCGGCGGCGCGAACGACCGCGCGCCAGCCATCATGGACGGTGATGTCGAGACGCAGATAGGTGGCGTACATCGTCAGGCACTTCCGGACGCTGGAGCCGCCGCGAACGGATCGACCTGCTTGTGGATCGGTTGCGCGCGACCCATCCACGGTTCGGGCCGGATGCAGCGCACCCAGTCGGCGAAGCTCGGAATGAAGCCGAGATCCTCAACGACATGCTGTTCGCCGATCAGCCGCACCGGCACGATGCGGCCCGTTGAAAGTTTGACCGTCGTCCCAAAGGTGCGTTCGAGTTCAAAGATGCCCTGGGCATGGTGC
>JBKQQE010000707.1:0-5715 GCA_052326245.1 Xanthobacteraceae bacterium
GCTCTCGCCGGCGGGCGTCAGCTCGACCCCGCGCCGCAGCCGCCGCAGCAGCGAAATCCCGAGCGCCGCCTCCATGTGCTTGACCCGGGCGCTAGTGTGGTTCTGGATTTGACATTCGCTTGGACAGTGCGCGGCAATACTGAAGCGAATGTCAAATCCACCACACTAGCGCCCGGGTCAAGCACATGGAGGCGGCGCTCGGGATTTCGCTGCTGCGGCGGCTGCGGCGCGGGGTCGAGCTGACGCCCGCCGGCGAGAGCCTGCTGGCGCATGCCCGCATCGTGCTCGCCGACGTCGAGGCGCTGCAGGGCGACCTCGCGGCCTATGCCCGCGGCGCCAAGGCGACCATCCACATGCTCGCCAACACCGCCGGGCTGTCGGAGCACCTGCCGCGGGTGCTGGCCTCCTTTCTGGTCGCCCACCCGGATATCAACATCGCGGTCGACGAGCGCGACTCGCCGCGGATCGGTCAGGCCATCGCCTCGGGCGCGGCCGATCTCGGCCTTGCGGTCGGCCAGGCGCTGTCCGGCAGCCCGGCGCAATTTCCGTTCTGCGACGACCATCTGGTGCTGGTGGCGCCGCTCGGCGACGCCATCGCGCGGCGCCGGCAGGTCGCGTTTGCCGACGTGCTGGAGCGGGATTTCGCCGGGCTGCCCGAGGGCAGCGTGCTGCAGGACCATATCGCCGGCCATGCCGCGCGGCTCGGCCGCAAGCTGCGCCTGCGCGCCCGCCTCAAGACCTTCGACGCGATCTGTCAGATGGTGGAGGCCGGCGTCGGCGTGGCGGTGATGCCGGAGATCGCGGCGCGCCGCGCCGCCAGGACCCTGAAGATCGCGCGGGTGCGGCTGCGCGATTCCTGGGCCAGACGCCGGCTGGTGGTCTGCGCGCGCTCGTTTTCCGCGCTGCCGCGGCCGGCCCAGCTGCTGGTGGCGCATTTGCGCGCCAGCGCGGCGACGCTCACGGACTGACGATGAAAGCAAGCGGTCCTGGAACGGTCATCCCCGCGAAAGCGGGGATCCAGTAAACACCATGGCCGCTGGTGAGTACTGGGTTCCCGCTTTCGCGGGAACGACGCCGAGGGTTGTCGCGGCATCAGCGTTCAACGGAACGTCTCGAAGTTGCGCGGAACTGATTCAGGATCACGCTCTATGCATTAAGCGTTGAGAACCTTGAGCGCGGCCTCGTGCACGCGCGCGTCGCCGGCCGCGACGATCCGCCCGCCATGCTGCGGCGGCTTGCCGTCCCAGGTGGTGACGACGCCGCCGGCGCCGGTGATGATCGGCACCAGCGCGGCGATGTCATAGGGCTTCAGTTCGGTCTCGATGACGAGGTCGAGGTGCCCGGCCGACAGCATGCAATAGGCGTAGCAGTCGCCGCCGTAGCGCGACAGCCGGGTGCGGCTCTCGACCCGCTCGAACGCGGCGCGGTCGGCGCCGTTCATCAGGCGCGGGCTGGTGGTGAACAGCGTCGCCTCCGCCAGCGAGGCGCAGCGCCGCACCGACAGCTTGCGCTGCCCCGACGGGCCCCGGTAGGACGCCGCCCCGCCATCGCCGATGAAGCGCTCGCCGATATAGGGCTGGTGCATCATGCCGAAGGCGGGCACGCCGTTGTGCATCAGCGCGATCAGGGTGCCCCAGATCGGCAGCCCCGAAATGAACGACTTGGTGCCGTCGATCGGATCCAGCACCCAGACATATTCGGAATTCGTCGCCTCATCGCCGAATTCCTCGCCGATGATGCCGTGCTTGGGAAAGTTCGCTTTGATCAGCCGGCGCATCACCGCTTCCGCCGCGCGGTCGGCTTCGGTCACCGGGTCGAGTTCGTGCCCCGGCGTCTTGTTCTCGACGCTGAGCGAGGTGCGGAAGAACGGCAGGATGGTTTCGCCGGACGCGGAGGCGAGGCGATCCAGGAAGGCCGAGAAATCGATGACTGTCACGTGCGTCCCCACCGGCGCCAGTTCCGGCGCTGCCTTGGCCCTATCTTACAGCGAACAGGCCAGCAAGCCGCAGAGCTTGCGCTTTCGCGCCAGCCTTCTTGAACGATCGATACGATTGCAAAGTGCGTTCGAAACTCAAATTCATAGCTTGTCGAAAATATCTAAGAATGAGTATTAGGTTCATATCTTGGGGGCTAAAATCGCCAAAACACGGCGCCGGCAGGGCTTTCGAAATCTTTCAAGCGATTGGTATTACTGCGATAAACCCAAAATCGCGACTTGCAAATCGTTCAGATCAGTTATGCACAATCGACATGGGGATTGATTCAATTGTCCTTGCGTTTTGTGCGGCGCGGTCGCATATTGTTGCGGTGCGATAGCGCTTTCGCGTTATCGCTGCCCTCCTTGGGCGTTTCCTCCCTAGACTTGGGCCGCTTGCTTTCGCAAGCGGCCCTTTTTTCTTGGGCTGTGTTCAATTGGCCTGTTCAATCTTGCGATGAGCAAGCTGCGACGCGACGCCCCTGTTAGAAGCGAACCCCGCGCTCGGCTCCTCGCAGTGTTGTGTATGCTGTGTTGTGTATGACGTATGCCAGTGAAACCGACTGGCGACGCGCGGCCCGCGCTATTCCGCGGCCGCGGCGAACGGTCCGAGCGAGTCGAGCGGGATCTTCGCCAGCACCGCCGCGAGCGCGGCGAAGTCGGCCACCACCTTGGCAAATCGCTCCGAGCGCTCGCGCTTGCGCTCGTCCATGTAGATCGCGCGGTTGAGTTCGATCTGCACCGCGTGCAGCCCGCTCGCCGGGTTGCCGTAATGCTCGGTGATGAAGCCGCCGGCATAGGGCTTGTTGCGGCCGAGGCTGTAGCCCATCGGCCCCAGCGCTTCCTCGACCACGATCGGCAGGTGCGCCGCGCAACTGGTGCCGTAGCGATCGCCGATCACGACGTCGGGCCGTCGCGGCTCGTCGCGGGAAATGCCGACCGACGGCATCGAATGGCAATCCACCAGGATCACCGTGCCGAACGCGTCGAACACCTTGCCGATCAGCCGGCGCAGCGCGCGGTGGTAGGGCTTGTACAGCGTCTCGATGCGGGACAGGCCGTCCTCGACGCTGAGCCGCTCGCGATAGATCTCCTGGCCGTCGCCGACCACCCGCGGAATGGTGCCGAGCCCGCCCGCCACCCGCATCGAGCGGGTGTTGGCGAAACTCGGCAGCCGGCCGTTGAACATGCGCGGGTCGAGTTCATAGGGCTCGCGGTTGACGTCGACGAACGAGCGCGGAAAATTCACCTTCACCACCGCGAACCCCATCCGGCTCAGCCCGGTGATCATGTCGTCCATGAAGGAATCCTCGGAGCGGCGCAGCGCGCTGACGTCGATGCGGGAGGCTTCGAGAAAAGAGCGCGGGTAGACCGAGCCGGAATGCGGCGAGTTGAAGATGATCGGCGCCCGCCAGGTCGCGGGCTCGACGATCTCGAACGGACACGTCAGTTCGTCGTCGAACGCGGTCATGGGATGCCACCCCCGCTGCGGGTCGCGCTAAGGCGCGCCGGGAGCGGGGCCCCGGTCACGTCCGGGCCTGCCGTGCATGGCGCCGGTGCCGTCCAGATGCTGCGTCGTCCACCTTTCACGCCGGACGTCTCCATGAGTCGTCTTCCGCCCCCCGATGACAGCATATTTTGGCCGGACACGTCAGGCTTTCTTCCGGCCCCGAAGGATGTTTTGATGGCGCCACCCGCGAAGGGGCCGCCTTCACCTCAAATTTACCCAATGCCGGGCTAATAGAGACAGCCGCAGCCTTCCTCAGGACCCGTGAATCAACGCCATGCACAAGATTCTGCTCGCCGAAGACGACAACGACATGCGCCGCTTTCTGGTCAAGGCACTGGAAAACGCGGGTTTTCAGGTCTCGTCTTACGACAACGGGCTGTCCGCCTATCAGCGGCTGCGGGAAGAGCCGTTCGAAATGCTGCTGACCGACATCGTGATGCCGGAAATGGACGGCATCGAGCTGGCGCGGCGGGCCGCGGAACTCGATCCGGACATCAAGATCATGTTCATCACCGGTTTTGCGGCAGTAGCCCTGAACTCGGATTCGGAGGCGCCGAAAAGCGCCAAGGTGCTGTCCAAGCCCGTTCACCTGCGCGAACTCGTCAGCGAAGTGAACAAGATGCTGGCGGCCTGACGGCGGCCGGCCGGCGCCTGCGGCGGCGAAAAAACTGCCGCGGGCATCCTTGCCTCACCCGGCCTGAGCCGATATAGGGACCCCACCCCAACACACGGTTTTCGGGCGCGTAGCTCAGCGGGAGAGCACTACGTTGACATCGTAGGGGTCACAGGTTCGATCCCTGTCGCGCCCACCATCCGGTCCTCACCCAAAATCTTCCCGACCGATCGCCAACACCGCCAAGGCCAAAAGCCACGCCGTCGGCCGACCGTCTTGCCGCCATGACGCGGCAACGGTGATCGCATCAATGTGTGCAGCGCGGAGGCGACACTGCAAATCTTAGCGCTGGACCATGGTGTCGCCTCCGCTAACATCCCTCGGTTACGTCAAGCCTGCTTTCTACAAAATGGAACGGGAGGACGACATGGCCGAGAGCGTCTACAAAGTCATCGAGCTGATCGGGACCAGCAGCGATTCCTGGGAACAGGCGGCGAAGGCGGCGATCGATCGCGCCGGCAAATCGCTGCGGGATCTCCGCGTCGCCGAGGTCGTCGAGCTCGATCTGCAGATGAACGACGGCAAGATCGAAGCCTATCGGGCCAAGCTCAAGGTCTCCTTCAAATACGAAGGGTGAGAGCGGCGCCCCGGATCGCGTGTCCGGGGGCCCGCCCCGCTGATAAAGCTCCGGAGCATCGCGATTGCACCGCGCGACAGCGCGGTGGGTGGATTCGTGCGCTAGTGTCCCTATGGTTCTAACATTCGCAGAAGAGCCTGCCGCAAAGTGATGCGAATGTTAGAACCGGGACACCAGTCCGCGCGCACACGATCTGGCGCCGAAGGCCGCCGCCAGCAAATGCAATTGAGGGAGTACGCCATGCGCTTGAAGGACAAGTCCGCTTTGGTCACCGGCGGGGCATCGGGGTTCGGCGCCGAGATCGCCCGGCGCTATGCGCGCGAAGGGGCGCGGGTCGTCATTCTCGATCTCAACGGCGAGGGCGCGGCGAAGGTCGCGACTGAAGCGGGCAACGGAGCCATCGCGCTCGCCGGCGACGTGACGCGGAAGGCGGACATCGACGCCGCGGTCGGGCGCGCGGTCAAAGCCTTCGGCCGCCTCGACATCGTCGTCAACAATGCCGGCTGGACCTTCCGCAACAAGCCGATGCTGGAGGTCACGGAAGAAGAATTCGACCGCGTCTTCGCCATCAACGTGAAATCCATCTACCTGATGGCCAACGCCGCGATCCCGGTGATGCGCGCCCAGGGCGGCGGCCGTATCATCAATATCGGCTCGACCGCGGGGGTGCGGCCGCGGCCGGGACTGACCTGGTACAATGCCAGCAAGGGCGCGGTGAACCTGGTGTCGAAATCGATGGCGGTCGAACTCGCCCCCGACGGCATCCGCGTCAACTGCATCGCGCCGGTGATCGGGGCCACCGGCCTTCTGGAATCCTTCATGGGCGTTGCCGACACGCCGGAAAACCGCGCCAAATTCCTCGCCACCATTCCGCTCGGCCGGATGTCGGAGCCAGCCGATATCGCCAGTGCCTGCGTCTATCTCGGCAGCGACGAGGCCGAGTTTCTCACCGGCGTGATCCTGCCGGTCGATGGCGGGCG
>JBKQQE010000708.1:0-3173 GCA_052326245.1 Xanthobacteraceae bacterium
TGCGCGCCGGAAAGCCGGAAGCCTACCGGCAGGCGATCTTCGACAGCGTTTATCGCGCGATGCGCGATGCGCTCGGCGTGCCCGAAGACGATCAGTTCTTGACCATCACGGAGCATGACGCGGCGAACTTCCGCTACGGCAATGCGTACGGCGTCGCCCGCAGCGCCGATGTCGTGTACATCCAAATGACCGTGTTCAACACCCGCACCGTCGACCAGAAGAAAGCGCTGTTCCGGCGGATCGCGGAGCTGCTCGGCGAAAGCCCCGGCATTCGGGGCGAGGACGTGTTCGTGACCATTCTCGACGCCGCGAAAGAGAACTGGTCCGTCGGCCACGGCCTCGCGCAATTCGCTTGAGGCGTTGCGACGTGCATCACGCATGGCAGAGATTGTCGTGGGCGTCTGAGAGGCCACCTGTCAGCGCCAAGACTTTGCCGATTGCGATGTCGTCGTCTGCTATGGCGGGGCGAAGTGCGGCACAGCTGCGAAGACTTTCGCCATGCCGATCGGTTGAACTCGCGGCGCCGGGGTCGTATTCATCGGCGCCATGGACACCGCCGCCCACGCCGAAAAGCCCTTGAGTTCCTGGCCCCGCCACCGGGCGCCTCCCGGCAAGCCGGCGCCGTTCCTGCCGATGAGCCGCGCCGAGATGACGGCGCTCGGCTGGGACGCCTGCGACATCGTGCTGGTGACAGGCGACGCCTATGTCGACCATCCGAGCTTCGGCATGGCGATCATCGGCAGGCTGTTAGAGGCTCAGGGCTTCAGGGTCGGAATCATCGCGCAACCCGACTGGAAGTCGGCCGAGCCATTCAAGACGCTGGGAAAGCCGCTCCTGTTCTTTGGCGTCACCGGCGGCAACATGGACTCGATGGTCAACCGCTACACGGCGGACCGCCGGCTGCGCCACGACGACGCCTACACGCCGGGCGGCGAGGGCGGCCGGCGGCCGGACCGCTGTACCCTCGTCTACGCCCAACGCTGCCGCGAGGCGTTCAAGGACGTACCGATCGTGCTCGGCGGCATCGAGGCGTCGCTGCGCCGCATCGCCCATTACGACTACTGGTCCGACAAGGTGCGCCGCTCGGTGCTGGCCGACGCCAAAGCGGATCTGCTGCTGTACGGCAACGCCGAGCGTGCCGTCGTCGAGGTCGCCCACCGGCTCGCCGCCGGCGAGGTGCCGCGCGAGATCGACTCCATCCGGGGCACCGCGCTGTTCCGCCGCGTGCCCGAGCATTACTTGGAGCTGCACGCGGACGATCTCGACTCCGCCGACGAGGGCGCCGCGCGCCGCCCCGGCAACACCGTGATCCGGCTGCCGGCGTGCGAGCAGGTCGAAGAGGACCGCGAGGCCTATGCGCGCGCCTCGCGCGTGCTGCACCGGGAGAGCAATCCCGGCAATGCGCGGCCGCTGGTCCAGCGCCACGGCGACCGCGACCTGTGGCTGAACCCGCCGCCGATCCCGCTGAGCACGGCCGAGATGGACGCGGTCTACGATCTGCCCTACGCCCGCGCGCCGCATCCGTCCTACGGCGATGCCAGGATCCCGGCCTGGGACATGATCAAGTTTTCGGTGACGATCATGCGCGGCTGCTTCGGCGGCTGCACGTTCTGCTCGATCACCGAGCACGAGGGCCGCATCATCCAGAATCGCTCGGAGGGCTCGATCCTGCGCGAGATCGAGCGGATCCGCGACGGGACGCCGGGCTTCACCGGCGTGATCTCCGACATCGGCGGGCCGACCGCCAACATGTACCGGATGGCGTGCAAGGATCCGAAGATCGAGGCGGCGTGCCGAAGGCCGTCCTGCGTATTCCCCGAGATCTGCCCGAACCTGAACACCTCGCACGACGACTTGATCCGGCTCTATCGCAAGGTGCGCGAGGTCAAGGGCGTCAAGAAGGTGATGGTCGCGTCCGGCGTCCGCTATGACCTCGCGGTGAAGAGCCCCGAATACGTCAAGGAGCTCGTCACCCATCACGTCGGCGGGTATCTGAAGATCGCGCCCGAGCACACCGAGCGCGGCCCGCTCGACAAGATGATGAAGCCGGGAATCGACGCCTACGACCGCTTCAAACAGATGTTCGATGCTGCCGCGAGAGAGGCCGGAAAGAAATACTACCTGATTCCGTATTTCATCGCGGCGCATCCGGGGACGACCGACGAGGACATGATGAACCTCGCGCTCTGGCTCAAGAAGAACCGCTACCGCGCCGACCAGGTGCAGACGTTCCTGCCGTCGCCGATGGCGACCGCCACCGCCATGTACCATACCGGCGTCAATCCGCTGCGCGGCGTGCGGCACGGGGCGAGCGACAAGGTCGAGGCGATCAAGGGGTTGCGGCAGCGCCGGCTGCACAAGGCGTTCCTGCGCTATCACGACCCCGACAACTGGCCGCTGCTGCGCGACGCGCTGAAACAGATGGGCCGCGCCGATCTGATCGGCTCTCGCCCCGACCAGCGCGTGCCTGCCCATCAGCCGCCCGGCACCGGCAAGGCCGCCAGCACGCGACGGCCGGTGCGTCCCACCGGCCGGACACAGCACTTCACCACCAAGGGGCTGCGCATGAGCAAGTGAACAGGCGGCGCAACAAAAATATCAGAAACTTCAATATGTTATTTGATTGATGATGGCGGAGACAGAGGGATTCTCTCCCGAAGTCTCGCTAAGCCCTTAAAACAGCGATCAGTTTGTCGCGCGCGCTTTCGGCGATGTGACAGACCCCGTGTGGCAAAGGATACTGCAAATTCGCTCGTCGCCGTCAACGTTTTCCAGTCAAAAATTTACGCTGTTACCTCGTGACGCTTGATTTTTTGCTCGGCCGGGCGATCTTTCAACTACGACAAACTCTCTTCTGCGGAACTGGCACGTGTCGGTACTTGGCTAGTCAGCATTTAGCCCGCAGTCGGACTGGAGGAGTCTGGATCATACAACGGCTCGACATGTGTCTGGCCTAGTTGGTTCTGCGCAAGGGAAACGCCGACAGCCCTAATGCCTGTCATGACATGACGAGGCGCGCCGCGGCCCGCGTTCGGGCGGTCGAGTGGTTGCAAGACCACTCTCTCTGGTGAGAAAACGACGGTGCCTTCGGTACCGGCGAACGTCTCACTTTGGGATGACCGCCGGCGCCCGGTTTATCCCCTACCCATTTTCCAACCTTCGTGGCGCCGCGG
>JBKQQE010000709.1:0-7713 GCA_052326245.1 Xanthobacteraceae bacterium
TGGCCCATATGGTCGACTGGTCGCTCAGGCAGGACGAGGCTCCTCCGCCCGAGGCCCACGAGGCCCACTCCCACTCCCACGCCGGCTGCAGCTGCGGCGGCAATGGAGGCTGCTCGTGAACGGGGACCCCGGGCGCGACGTTCCGGCGCCGTCGCGCGGGCTTGCCAGGGTCGGCATCCTGGTGGTCTCGGATCGCGCGAGCCGCGGCGAGTACGAGGACAAGGGCGGGCCGGCGATCAACGCATTCCTGAACGCGGCGGTGGTCTCGAACTGGATCGCCATCGTCAAGGTCATTCCGGACGGCGAGGACAGCGTGGCGACGGCGCTGGTGGAGATGTCGGATGGCGAGGACTGCGACCTCGTGCTGACCACCGGCGGCACCGGGCCGGCGCCGCGCGACCTGACGCCGGAGGGGACGCGGCGGGTCATTACCCGCGAGCTCGACGGCTTCGGCGAACTGATGCGCCGCGCCAGCCTGGAGCAGGTGCCGACCGCGATCCTGTCGCGCCAGACCGCCGGAATCCGCGGCCACTGCCTGATCGTCAACCTGCCGGGACGTCCGGCCGCGATCGAGGTCTGTCTGAAGGCGGTGTTTCCCGCTATACCGTATTGTCTCGATCTGATCGGTGCCCGTCCTCTCGAGGTGAACCCTGATGTGTGTGTCGCATTCCGACCCGGCGTGTGAGCTCGCGGCAGACGCCGCGTTCGGCGTCGCCGCGCTGGTCTATCGCAATGAGAACTATCCCGACGCCGCGTTCGCGCGGCTGGTCGACAGCGCCCGCGCGCAGGGGCTGAAGCTCGCCGGCGTGCTGCAGCAGCTGGCGTCCGAGGATGCCGACCACCGCTGCGACGTGGTGCTGGAGGATCTCGCCTCCGGACACCGCACGCCGCTGTTCGAAAACCGCGGCCGCGGGGCCCGCGGCTGCAGGCTCGACGAGGCGGCGCTGGCGGAGGCCACCGCCCGGATCGAGGGCAGCCTGGAGAGCAAGCCCGACCTGCTCGTGCTCAGCAAGTTCGGCAAGGTGGAATGCGACGGCGGGGGCCTGCGCGACCTGATCGCCGAGGCGATCGACCGCGACATTCCGGTGATCATCGGCGTGCCGGAACGCAACCTCGAGGCCTGGCGGCAATTCGCGGGCGAGTTCGCGGTCGAGCTGTCGGAGGATGCCGGCGTGGTCGAACGTTGGGTCGCGTCGCTGAGTTAGCCAGCGCCCGCGCCCGCCGCCATGTCAGGGCGCGACGATGGGCGTCGACTTGAGCAGCGGGTCCCGGGTGCGCGTTCCGGCAAACAGGCTTCCCTCCTCGAACCAGGACCTTGGCGCCGGAGCACCCCACAGCGTCTGCCGCTGCGGATCCTTGAGGTCCCACTTGATCGGTTCATGATCGGGGTCGACCGTCTGATAGTCGGAGCAATAGATCTCGATCCGATGTCCGTCGGGGTCCCGGATATAGAGGAAGAAGGCGTTGGAGATACCGTGACGGCCGGGGCCGCGCTCGATATTGCCCACCCATCCGGTCGTGGCCATCAGGTCGCACAGATCGATGATGTTGAGCGGTGTCGGCACCCAGAAGGCCGCGTGGTGAAGCCGGGGGCCGCGACCGTTCGTAAATGCGATATCGTGCACACCGCCCTTGCGGTGGGTCCAGGCGGCCCAGAGCTTTCCGGTTTCGGCGTCTTCCGTGTATTCGGTCACCCGAAAGCCGATTTCGTTGTAGAAGGCCACGGACTCGTCCACGTCGGGCGAGAAGCAATTGAAGTGATCGATGCGAAGCGGCTTCACGCCCCGGTAGAGCGCGTATTGCTGGTGGATCGGGGGCAGGCGTTCCATCTTCGAATAGAATTCGAGCGGAATGCCGTGCGGGTCGCGGGTGCGGAAGGTTCGCGACTGGTAAGGCCGCTCGACCCACTCGACCGGAAGATCCTTGCCCTGGAAGAAGCGGGCGGCCTTGTCGAGGTCGTCTTCACCGAACACCTTGAAGCCGAGGTCGCGGGCTTCCGCGGTGGGCGACTTTTTCAGCACCAGGCAATGATGGCCGCGTTCCTCGAGGGCGCGGAGGTAGATCGTGTCCGCGGTTTCATCGGTGACCTGCAGGCCCAGTGTGTCGACATAGAAGGCCCGCGATTTCGCCAGGTCCGTGACGGCAAGCTCCACGTGGCTCAGGCGCACGATGTTGAAGGGGGGAACCAGGTTGGGGGCCGGGATCGGCATGCGGATTCTCCTGTCAAACGCCGAGTTGATGAATGACGCGCGCCACAGACGCTGGCGTCAGCTCCTTCAGTCCCAAGTTCCTGCAGCACGACGCACGCGCGGCTCATGCTGAGCGAGCTCTCGCCTTTGCCATATAATTAACATGTTAAATAGTCAAGTCGGGGCCTCGTGGAATTTGGCCCGGAAGCGGAGCATTTCGCGATGGGGGGTGGCTCGATATCGCGAACTTCGTCGAGAAGTGCGGAAATGCCGATGTCGATTTAGTGAAGTGGGTACGTTGGCGTGCTTAGACTTCTAGCATCGCTTCCAGCGTCTCAAGCCGGTCGGCGTCGCGCGGCGGCTTGTCCCAGCGCAGCCGGTTGATGCGGGGAAAACGCATCGCGATCCCGGATTTGTGCCGGCTCGAGCGCCGCAGCCCCTCGAACGCCACTTCGAACACCAGGCCCTGCTCCTCGCTGTGCACGACCTCGCGCACCGGGCCGAAGCGCTCGACGGTGTTGGCGCGGACGAAGCGGTCGATCCGCATCAGCTCCTCGTCGGTGAAGCCGAAATAGGCCTTGCCGACCGGCACCAGCTGGTCGCCGGCTTCGGTCGCGCTCCACACCCCGAAGGTATAGTCGGAATAGTAGGACGAGCGCTTGCCGTGGCCGCGCTGGGCATACATCAGCACGGCGTCGATGATGTGCGGATCGCGCTTCCACTTCCACCATTCGCCGCGCGGGCGGCCGGGCACGTAAGGCGCCGCGCGCCGCTTCAGCATCACGCCTTCGACCGCTTCAGAATCCGCGCCGGCGCCGGCGGCGGCCGGGTCGGCGCGCGCCGCGGCGAGCTCGGTCCACGTCGCGAACGGCACCAGCGGGGAGAGGTCGACGCGGGTGGTGCCGAGCTGGGCGACGAAACGCTCCAGCCGCGCGCGGCGCTCCATGAACGGCAGCGCGCGCAGGTCCTCGTCGTCTTCGCTGAGCAAATCATAGGCGCGCAGGTGGATCGGAAAATCCCTGGTCAGCGTCGGCGTCACGGTCTTGCGGTTGAGCCGCTGCTGCAGCACGTTGAAGCTCTGCACGCGGCGCTCGCGCAGCACCAGCAGCTCGCCGTCGATCGAGCCGACGCGATGCAGCGCCGGCAGCAGGTCGGGAAAGGCCGCCGTGATATCCTCGCCGCTGCGCGAATAAAGCCGCGTCACCGGCGCGCCGTCGTCGCCCGCGCCGGTGACGGCCTGGATGCGGATGCCGTCCCACTTCCATTCGGCGGCGAACTCGCCCGCGTCGAGCTTCTCGAAGTCGGCGTCCTCGATGGCGTGCGCCAGCATCACCGGCCGGAACGGCGCGGGGTCGCGGCTGACCGGCTTGTCGGCGCGGCCCTCCAGCCACGCAAACAGCTCGCCATAGGGCGGCGTAAGCGAGGGCCAGATCAGTTCGATCTCCTGCGGGTCGTGATCGCCGAGCGCCGCCGCGGCGGTCTTGGCCAGCCGCGCCGACACGCCGATCCGCAAGGCCCCGGTGACGAGCTTGAGCAGCGCCCAGCGGCCGGTCTCGTCGAGATCGTCGAGCCAGCGCGCAAGCTGCGCGGGCAGCTCGCGCTTCGGCAGGCTCGCCAGCGTGCCGACCACCTCGGTCAGGGTCGGCGGCGGCGCGTTGCGGCCGCGCGCCTCGGTGGGCCACATCAGCGCCACCGTCTCCGAGAGGTCGCCGACATAGTCGTAGGACAGGCCGAACAGCATCGGATCGGCACGCGTCGCGATCAGGTCGCGGATCAGGGCCGGCTTGGCGTGCTTGAACGACAGCGCGCCGGTGAGTGCGGCGAGCGCATAGCCGCGGTCGGGATCGGGCGTTTCGCGCAGGTAGCTCGTGACCAGGCGCAGCTTGTTGCCGCGGCCAGGCTCGTAGCCGAGCCGATCGAGCAGGTGCGCGAAACGATTCATGAGGATGCGTCCGCGGGCCCCGAGGTGACGGGCAGCGCATCCTCGGCGTCCTCCTCGCCATAGCCGACCAGCGCCAGCGGCCGCGCCACCAGCCCGCGCGTGCCGCACCAGTGCACCAGCGCGTCTTCCTGGCCATGGGTCACCCACACTTCGCCGGCGCCGGTGGCGGCGATGGTGGCGGTGAGCCCGTCCCAGTCGGCGTGATCGGAGATCACCAGCGGCAGTTCGACGCCCTGCTGGCGGCCGCGCGCGCGCACCCGCATCCAGCCCGAGGCAAACGCGGTCACCGGATCGGGAAAATGCCGCGTCCAGATATCGGACGTCGCCGACGGCGGCGCCAGCGTGATGGTGCCGGCGAGATCGACCTTGCTGACGCCCTTGGCCGGCCGCAGCTCGCCGAGCGCAATGCCGCGGCTCTGGTAGTAGCGGGTGATCGTCTCCATCGCGCCGTGCAGGTAGATCGGCGCCTCGTAGCCCGCCGCGCGCAGCAGCGCGATGATGCGCTGCGCCTTGCCCAGCGAATACGCGCCGACCAGGTGGGCGCGTTCGGGAAACAGCGCGACCGAGGCCAGCAGTTTGTCGATTTCAGCGGCGGCAGCGCCGTGCCGGAACACCGGCAGGCCGAAGGTCGCCTCCGTGATGAAGACGTCTCAGGGCACGACCTCGAACGGCGCGCAGGTCGGGTCCTCCGCATCCTTGTAGTCGCCCGAGGCGACGATGCGGGTGGCGCCGAAGGTGACCGCGATCTGCGCCGAGCCGAGCACGTGGCCGGCCGGATGAAACGTCACTGTGACGCCGTCGAGCCGCAGGGTCTCGCCGTAGCGGGCGATCTGGGTCGTGCCCGCGAAGCGCTCGCCAAGGCGCAGCCGCATCAGGTCGAGGGTCTCTTCCGTTGCCAGCACGTGGCCGTGGCCGGGCCGTGCATGGTCGGAGTGGCCATGGGTGATCAGCGCGCGCGCGACCGGCCGCACCGGGTCGATATAGAACCCGCCCGGCTTGCAGAACAGGCCGGCGGGCTGCGGGGTCAGGATGTCTTGCGGGCGCATTTTCGATATATAGGACTGTCTGGTACCTGGTGAGCCCCTTGACGCGTATTTTCAACACGCCCCCCACCCGCCGATGCCGCATCGCCTGTTCCTGAGCTCCGGCCACCTGCTTGCCGACCGCCGCTATGATTTCGCCCGGGACCTGCAATTGCGCGGCGACCTGGCGGCGGCGGCCGACCTGATGGAACAGGCGGTGGAGCTGGCGCCCGGCTTTGCGTCGGCGTGGTTTGCGCTGGGCGAGATGCGTGAGGATCTCGCGCAGCCGGACGCCGCGGCGCAGGCCTATCGCCGCGCCTGCGATGCCGATCCCGAGGACCGGCACGGCGCGCGCCTGCGGCTGATCCGGCTCGGCGCCGAACCGTTGTCGGAGATGTCGCCGGCCTATGTGCGCACGCTGTTCGACCAGTATGCGCCGCGCTTCGACATGGCGCTGCGCGGCGACCTCAACTACCGCGGCCCGGAAATCCTGCTCAAGGCCGTGCTGGCGAGCCGCCACGCCGAGCGGCGTCCGGGCTATTTCCGCCACGCCCTCGACCTCGGCTGCGGCACCGGGCTCGCCGGCCTCGCCTTCGCCTCGATCGTCGACGTCATCGACGGCTTCGATCTGTCGCCCGGCATGATCGAGCGGGCGCGCGCCACGCAGGTGTACCGGCGGCTGGAGGTCGCCGACATGATCGCGGCGCTGCGCGGCGAAGGCGACGGCGCCGCCGACCTCATCCTGGCCGCCGACGCGGTGGTCTATCTCGGCGATCTGGCGCCGCTGTTTCGCGAGGCCGCCCGCGTGCTTGCCGCGGACGGACTGCTGGGCTTCACGGTCGAGGCCTGCGACGAGGGATTCGGGCTCGGCGCGGGACTGCGCTATGTGCACAGCGAGCCCTATCTGCGGTCGGCGCTGGGCGCGGCGGGCCTTGCGGCGCGGGAGCTTTCGCCGGTGTCGACCCGCACCGACGGCGGCATCCCGGTTCCGGGCTACGTCGTCGTGGCCGCGAAGGTTTGAGCGGCGCGGCCCTGCTTTCGGCTTGGCGCGGCCGCCGAAGCGACTATATTGAGATTTCCGTCAACAAACGAAAGGAGGTGATCCAGTGTCTCATCCGAAACGCTGTCACCTCGCTGGGATCGCCCGCTGACCTTGTCGTCAAGGTCGGTTGACAGGGTGCTCCTAGCGCCTTGACCAGCGAGATCTCGAAACGGGGCGCGTCGCACGCAAGTGCGGCGCGCTCTTTCGTTTTGACGCGTCGTCTGGATCAAACAAAAACCCCGGCGCGAGGCCGGGGTTTTGTTTTTCGACGGTGGGCGACGATCAGAGCGGCCCGTTGAAGTGGTAGTTCAGGCCGGTACGGAAAGTCTGCTCTTGAATCCGCATCGTGTAGTTCATCGCCGCGCCCGATGCCGGGACGACCATGTCGGTCACGTGGCCCAGGTCGACGAAGAGATACTCGGTCTTGGAGGTCCAGTTCGGGCCGAACCAGCCGAACAGGTTGAACGGCGATTCGATGCCGCCGCCGATCGCGTAGCCGCCCTGGGTGTGGCTGAAGCTCTGGCTGCCAATGGACGAGCCGAACATCATCCCGCTGTAAGTGGTCTGAACGTTGCCATAGGCGTAGCCGGCGGTGGTGTAGAACAGGGTCGAGCCGACCGAATAGCCGAGCCGGCCGCGGGCCGTGCCGAACCAGTCCATTTTCTGGTCGATGGCGACGGAGGAGAATAGGCCGCAGGTGAGCTGGCAGACCCTGTCGTCGCGCTGGGTCGAGCCCTGCAAGTCGGCCTCGGCGCCGAACACCACGTTGCCCCACTGCAAGTTGTAGCCGACCTGGCCGCCGCCGACGTAGCCATCGGGGCTGACGTTGAAGACTTCGGCTGCCGACGCCCGCAAATCGACCACCTGGTTCATGGCGGTGGCGCCGCCGGCATTGGCGCCGCCGTAGAAGCCTGCCCAACGCCCCACCGTCTCCGGCATGTAAACGCCGTTGCCGCCGAGGCGATAGTTCAGGCCGGCGCGGACCACCTGCTCGCGGATATCGGACGAGAACGCATAGGCGTTGGGCGCGCCAGCCGGGCTCACGCCGCTCTGGCTGCCGAGGTCGATGTAGAGATATTCGATCTTGGCGGTCCAGTTGCCGCCGAGCGCCGCTTCGACGCCGCTGCCGACGGTCCAGCCCACACGGGTGTTGCTGAACGAGGTTGCGGCGCCCGCAGCCGACAGGTCCGTCACGGTCGTCTTCACATCGCCATAGGCCAGACCGCCGGTCACGTAGGTGAGCACGGGTCCCGTCGCGAGGCCGACGCGGCCGCGCGCGGTGCCGAACCAGTCGAGCTGCTGGTTGACGCCAAGCCCGAGACCGCCCGAGCAGAAATAGATACAGGTGGTGTTGTCCCTGACGCCGCTGCCCTGGATGTCGGTCTCGACGCCGAACACCACATTGCCGAGGCCGAGGAAATTGCCGTACTGCCAATTATAGCCGATCTGGGCGCCGCCGAGGACGCCGTTGCCGCCGATCCGGCTCTGCGCCGTGCTGCCGAAGGCCGAAAGGCCGGT
>JBKQQE010000710.1:0-4282 GCA_052326245.1 Xanthobacteraceae bacterium
GGCAAAGAAATAACAAAGCGCACACACGAATGCCATTCCGATTACATAACCAAACCAGTGATCGTTCAGCCGTGATTTCATCGTATGCAATCTATCAATGATCTGAGTGAAATACTAATTTGGTTCACTCGGAGGTTACAATGCCAGGAATTCAACTTCCAGGGCTGACAATTCCATTGACCGATCGCCCGCACGAAGGTGTCCCAACGGAGAGGCCCTGCCGTATCAAGGCGATGGTTGGTGTCAACGGGTGGATTTCAGAGTGGATGGCCGGGACAAGCCCGGCCATGACGACAAGAAGCAACATTCGGCCAATGTTAGAATGGCCTGAAACGACGCGTTGCAGGCCAGCGGCGAGGATGGATTACCGATGCCGATGATGCCTGACGCGCCGGTCACGCTACGCCACTATCGTCCGCAGGACGAGGACGACACCATCGCGCTGTGGCAGCGCACCTGGCAGCTCGCCTATCCCGCGATCGATTTCTCGGCGCGGGTGGCGTGGTGGCGCGAGCGCTGGCGCACCGAACTGGTTCCCACCGCGCGCATCGTCATCGCCGAGATGCAAGGCGCCATCACCGGCTTCGTCACCATCGACGGCACCGGCTATCTCGACCAGCTCGTGGTCGCGCCGGAGGCCTGGGGCACGGCCACCGCCGCGCGGCTCGTCGACGAGGCCAAGCGCCTCGCGCCGCAGGGCATCACCCTGCTGGTCAACGACGACAATGCGCGCGCCATCGGCTTCTATCGCAAATGCGGATTTGCGGATGACGGCGACGACGTCAACCCGGTGTCGGGCCGGCCGGTGAAGCGGATGCGGTGGCGGCCGTGATGCCGCGCATGTAACGGCCAGAGTCAGGTCAGTTGCCCCATCCTTCGTCATGGCCGGGCAGCGCGATCTGTCTTCGACGGATCGCGAGGACTAAGGTCTCCCGGCCATCAACGTCTTTCTTACCTTCTAACGCCGTTAAGACGTGGATGCATAGCAACGCGGCTTTCGCCGCGTTGCGTTCTTCTTAAGCGCCGAAAGTCGGGTAGACCCGACTTTCGGTGACAAGCGCGGGCATGACGAATCAATTCAGATGAATGCGCGAGCCAGCTACGCGCCCTCGAACTGCAGCCGCGCCAGCCGGGCATAGAGCCCGCCCTCGGCGACCAGCGAGGCATGAGTGCCCTCTTCGACGATGCGGCCCTTGTCCATCACCAGGATGCGGTCGCACGACAGCACCGTGGCGAGGCGATGGGCGATCACCAGCGTGGTGCGCTGGCGCATCAGGTCCTCGAGCGCGGTCTGCACCAGCGTCTCGCTCTCGGCATCGAGCGCCGAGGTGGCTTCATCCAGCAGCAGCAGCGGCGCGTCGCGCAGGATCGCGCGCGCAATCGCGATGCGCTGGAGCTGTCCGCCCGACAGCGTCACCCCGCGTTCGCCGAGTTCGGTGTCGAAGCCCCTGGGCAGACGGCGGATGAATTCGGTGGCATGGGCCTGCTGCGCGGCGCGTTCGACTTCGGCGTCGCTCGCCTCGGGCCGGCCGAAACGGATATTCTCGCGCGCGCTGCCGGTGAACACCACGGTGTCCTGGGGCACCAGCGCGATGCGGGAGCGCAAGTCCTGCGGCGTGACCTCGCCGATCGGCACGCCGTCGAAGCTGATGGCGCCGCCGAGCGGATCGTAGAAGCGCAGCAGCAGGTGAAACAGCGTGCTCTTGCCCGCGCCCGAGGGTCCCACCACGGCGACCCGCTCGCCGGCGCGGATCTTCAGCGATACGCCGTCGACCACGAAATGCTCCGGCCGCGTCGGATAGGCGAAGCGGACCCGGTCGAAGGCGATGTCGCCGCGGGCCGGAAGCGGCAGCGCGCGCGGCTGCAACGGCGCCGCGATCGCCGGCTTGACGCGCAGGATTTCGAACAGCCGCTCGGAGGCGCCGGCCGCCGCCGCGATTTCACCCCAGACCTGGCTGAGTTCGCCGAGACCGCCGGCGGCAAACGCCGCATAGAGCACGAACTGGCCGAGCCGGCCGGCGGTGATCTGGCCGCTCAGCACGTCGTGCGAGCCGACCCACAGGATCGCCACCACGCTGGAGAAGATCAGGAAGATCACGATGGCGGTGAGGACAGCGCGCGCGCCGGTGGAGCGCCGCGCCGCGGTGAAGGTGCGGCTGACCTCGTCGCCGAACCGCGCCGAAGCCAGCCGCTCGTTGGTGAAGGCCTGCAGAATGCGGATCCCGCCGATCAGTTCCGAGGCATAGGAGGAGGCATCCGCCAGCGTGTCCTGCGCGCCGCGCGACAGCGTGCGGACCCGGCGTCCGAACCCGACCAGCGGCAGCACGATCAGCGGGATCACCGCGAGCACGAAGCCCGACAGCCGCGGGCTCGTCACCACCATCATGGTCGAGGCGCCGAAGAACAGCACCAGGTTGCGCAGCGCGATCGAGACCGAGGCGCCGACCGCGGACTTGATCTGGGTGGTGTCCGCGGTCAGCCGCGACACCAGTTCGCCGGAGTGGCTGACGTCGAAGAAGGCCGGCGACAGCGAGGTGAGATGGCTGAACACGTCGCGGCGCAGATCGGCCACGATGCGCTCGCCGAGCGTGATCACCAGGTAGTAGCGGGAGGCGCTGGCCAGCGCCAGCACCGCGACCACGCCGATCATGACGCCGAAATAGCCGTTGATCAGCTGGACCCCGGAGGGCGTGAAACCAAGGTCGATCATGCGACGGACCGCAACCGGGACCGCCAGCGTGGCCAGCGAGGCGACGATCAGGGCGATCAGGGCGCCGATCGCCTGGCCGCGGTAGCGCGCCACATAGGGCCACAGCGCCAAGAGCGGCCGCAGCCGCGCGGTGCGCGCCGCGCCGGTCTTCGCGCCCGCGGCCACGTCGACCGCGCCGCCCGGCAAACCCTCTTGTTCAATGGCACTCATTCACTGCTGACCGTTTTGCTGCGACCGACGTGAGGGGCCCCACCCTTTGTAGTCAGTCAGATAGGCCGGGGCGTGGCCGCAGGTAAACCCCCGTATGGATACGGAGCCGAAACCGGCGGGCCGGTTCCATAAGCGCCATGCCTTGTCTCAGCGGGCGTCCTGCGTTATAGAGCGGCCAAATTTCGTCCCCGAAAACCGCTGAAAACGTCGAGACAGCGCCCGCGCGCGATTAAGGATATTTGTGATGAAAGCCGAAATTCACCCGAATTATCATACCATTAAGGTCGTCATGACCGACGGGACGGAGTTCACCACGCGGTCGACCTATGGCAAGGAAGGCGACACGCTGAACCTCGACATCGACTCCAAGTCGCATCCGGCCTGGACCGGCGGACAGCAGCAGCTGCTGGATCGCGGCGGCCGCGTCTCGCGCTTCCAGAAGAAGTTTTCGGGCCTGCTCAAGAAGGATTGATCCGGCCGGCCGCCGCTTCGGCGGCGGCACCTCCGGACGACGACGCCCCGGCTGGCCGGGGCGTTTTTTGTTGCCGGGGATCGACTGCATTGGGTAGCCCACCCATCTGTCATGGCCGGGCAGCGCGATCCGTCTTAGACGGATCGCCAGGACTAAGGTCTCCCGGCCATCCACGTCTTTCTTGCCGCGATGCTGCTAAGACGTAGATGCCCGGCACAAGCCCGGGCATGACGGATCAATTCGGTGGGACAATCCGCCGCGGTCCAACTGCGGCGTTATTGCTCGAACGCGGCCTTGAGACGGTTGAGCTGCGGCACCAGCGGATTGCCGATCGCGCTCTGCTCCGACGGCGGCGCGTGCATGGTGCTGTCGAGCCGGCGCACCTTGGCCTGCAGCGCCATCGAACGCTCGATCAGATCCTGCAGCGTGGCGGGAAGTTTCTCGATCACGTCGCGGGCGGCGGGATCGGCGGCGGTCAGCTTGACCTTGGTCTTCTCGCGATTGGCCTGCGCCAGCGACATCTCGCCTTCCTTGACCGCGCGATGCAGCAGCAGCCACGAGGCGAGCTGCATCAGGCGGGTGGTGAGGCGCATGCTCTCGGTGGCATAGCTGAGGCTGACGGAGCGCTCGAGCTCCTTGGCTTCGGCGCGTCCGGCGCCGTCGAGATAGGCCGCGGTCTCTTCCACGAGATCCATGCCTTCGCGAAACAGCGTTCCGAAGGCGGCGGAATTGGTCAGCCGTTCACTCAACAGAACAAGGCCGGCTTCGCTTCGCGAACTCTCCGACATGGTTAACGCCTCACTCAACGCAACTGGAATATGATGAACAAATCATTGCCCGGCCGCGGCCGGGAGTCCAGCTGCAACATGGAATATGGTTTCCAGCAGGGT
>JBKQQE010000711.1:0-4516 GCA_052326245.1 Xanthobacteraceae bacterium
CATTCGCTTCGCGTGCCTGCGTCCAGTTGGGTAGCGAATGTCAAATCCACTCCACTAGAACAAATCCACTCCACTAGAAAGTGAGCTGCCAAAGCTTGCTCCGGTAGACTGGACGAGCAGGTGGGGGCCCCTGCCTTCTGATGGCTTTCTGGGCTTCCCGGTCGGCCGGTGCTTCTCAGTGCGCGCGGTATCGTCGTCCGGCGAGCCGCATCGGCACAATCCGGCTGCCCGCGGGCGTCGCGCCCTCACGCGGTCTGCGATCTTGTAAATTCAGGATTTCAACCACTTGCGAGCGCAAGTGGTGCCCAGGAAAGGACTCGAACCTTCACGACCTTGCAGCCACTGGCACCTGAAGCCAGCGCGTCTACCAATTCCGCCACCTGGGCAACGGGCGACACATAGAGGGTCCGCTTTCGGCTTGTCAACTGCGCCGGGCGGATGCCCCACCGGCGCGCCCCGCCCGACGGTCCCGGTGCGACGCCGGCGCCAACTCCGCCCCACGGCGGAGCCGGGTTTTGCAGACTTTGGGCTGGTGTTCTGCTTCCGAAGTTCGTGATACATCGCAAGGCGCGCGTCGGCCCGTGCCTCGGCCGGCAACTCCTGCCCGGATGACATGCCATGACTGATTCGATTTCTGGTCCCGATTCCTCCCGCCGCATCGACCCCCACGCGTCGGAGACCCTGGTCACCGTGTTCGGCGGTTCGGGCTTTATCGGGCGCCACGTGGTCCGGGCGCTGGCGCGACGCGATTACCGCATCCGCGTCGCGGTGCGCCGGCCCGATCTCGCCGGCCACCTGCAGCCGCTCGGCCGGGTCGGACAGATTCACCCGGTGCAGGCCAACCTGCGCTATCCGGCATCGGTCGCGGCCGCGGTGCGCGACGCCGACGTGGTGATCAATCTGGTGGGCATCCTGGTCGAAAGCGGCGCCCAGCGCTTCGGCGCCGTGCAGGCGGCAGGCGCCGCCGCCGTTGCCGCGGCGGCGCAGGCCGCCTCCGCCCGCCTGATCCACGTTTCCGCCATCGGCGCCGACGAAGCCTCCGCCTCGGCCTATGCCCGCTCCAAGGCGGCGGGCGAAGCGGCGGTGCGGGCCGCGGTTCCCGGCGCCGTGATCTTCCGCCCCTCGGTGGTGTTCGGGGTCGAGGACGACTTCACCAACCGTTTCGCCGCGCTGGCGCGGATCTCGCCGATGCTGCCCCTGATCGGCGGCGGCGCGACGCGGCTGCAGCCGGTATTCGTCGGCGACGTCGCCCGGGCGATCGCGGAAGCGGTCGACGGCCGCGCCCGCGCCGGCGCAGCTTACGAGCTCGGCGGGCCCGAAGTGATGACGCTGCGCGATATTCTGGTCTTCATCCTGAAGACCATCGAGCGCGAGCGGGTGCTGCTGCCGCTGCCGTTTGCGCTGGCCAAGCTCAACGCGCTGCTGCTGCAGTTCGCGCCCGGCGCGCTGAAGCTCACGCCCGACCAGGTCGATCTGCTGCGCGCGGACAATGTGGTGTCGGATGCGGCGAAGGCGGCGGGGCTGACCCTGCAAGGTCTCGGCATCGCGCCCGATTCGCTGGAAGCGATCGCGCCGTCCTACCTGTGGCGCTTCCGCAAGACCGGCCAGTTCCGCAACAGCGTGGCGTAGGAAGACGGGTGAGCTAGCAGATCCGTGAAGTGCGCCAGGAATTAAGTCGTCATGCCCGCACTTGTTGCGGGCATCCACGTCTTTACAGCCTAGCAATCAAGAAAGACGTGGATGGCCGGGAGACCTTAGTCCTAGCGATCCGTCAGAGACGGATCGCGCTGCCCGGCCATGACGGAAGAATTAAGTCACGTGCTGGGTCGCCCCCTCACAGCCCCAGCGCCAGCGCGATCAGCCCCAGCACGCCGACGGTGACGCGCCACCAGGCAAAGAACGCAAAGCCGTTGCGGGAGACGTAGTCGAGGAAGGTGCGCACCACTAGCGCGGCGCTGATGAACGACACCACGAAGCCCACCGCGATGATGAAGAGATGATCGGTGCTCATCTCGGCGCGGTTCTTGTAGAAATCATAGACGAAGGCGCCGGCCATGGTCGGAATCGCCAGGAAGAACGAGAATTCCGCCGCGGCGCGCTTGTCGGCGCCCAATAGCATCGCCGACACGATGGTGGCGCCGGAGCGCGAGACGCCCGGGACCATAGCGGCGCACTGGGCGATGCCCACGATCAGGTACATCGGCAGCGGAAACGCGGTGGCATCGTGGTGCTGCGGCTTGAGGTCGAGCTGGTCGACCCACAGCAGCACCGCGCCGCCGATGATCAGCGAGAAGCAGACCACCCACGGATTGAACAGGTGGGCCTTGATCAGGCCGCCGAACGCGGCGCCGATCACCGCGGCCGGCAGGAACGCCACCAGCACGCCGATCACGAAGCGCCGCGCCTTGTCGTCGGAAAACATCCCGAGCGCGATGTGCCAGAGCCGGCTGAAATAGATCACCAGAATGGCGAGAATGGCGCCGAGCTGGATCAGCACCGCAAAGCTTTTCCAGAAGCCGCTTTCGTCGAGCCCGAAAAAGCGTTCGACCAGCAGCAGATGGCCGGTGGAGGAGACCGGAAGAAATTCAGTGGCGCCCTCGACGATGCCGAGCAGCACCGCCTTAACGATATCGAACAGCATGCGGGAATCCGTCGTTTGGCGTGAAGCCGGGAAAAAAGGCGGCCTGTTTTGGCTTATTCGTCCCGTGCTCGCAACGCCAAAACGCGCGGCCGGTCGGTTGCCGGCGCTACCGGCGATTGACATTATGGCCATTCCCGGCGATCCGGCGGGTCCGCTGCAATTGCCGGTTGCCAGCCGTTGCAACGCGGTTAGTTTGGTTCATGCTGCCGTCATCAAACGGCCACGAACTTTTAAGCTTTTGCCTGTCTATCCCGGGGTCTGATGTTCACGCTTTTCCACCACCCGTTCTGTCCGCATTCCCGCTTCGTCCGGCTCTCGCTGGGCGAATATGGCCTCGACGTGCGGCTGATCGAGGAGCGCACATGGGAGCGCCGGGAGGCCTTCCTGGCGCTCAACCCCGCCGGGACCACCCCAGTGATGATCGCCCACGGCGTGCCGGCGATTCCCGGCGCCGGCGTGATCGGCGAGTACCTGGACGAGTGCCACGGCGCCGAGCTTGCCGAGCATCGCCTGCTGCCGACATCGGCCGGCGACCGCATCGAGGTGCGGCGGCTGATGGCCTGGTTCAACGACAAGTTCTTCGAGGAAGCCAGCGGCCCGCTGGTCACCGAGCGCATCTACAAGCGCTACATGGCCGAACAGGACGGCGGCGGCGCGCCCTCCACCGACGTGATTCGCGCCGCCCAGACCAATGTGCGCTATCATCTCGCCTATATCGGGTGGCTGGCGCGGTCGCGGAATTTCCTCGCCGGCGATACGCTCACCTATGCGGATCTCGCCGCGGCGGCGCATCTGTCAGCCATCGACTATGTGGGCGACGTGCCCTGGGGCGAGGACGACGCGGCGAAGGCCTGGTACGCGCGGATCAAGTCGCGGCCGTCGTTCCGGCCGCTGTTGAGCGAGTGGTTGGCGGGCGTGCCGGCCTCGCCGACCTACGTGGACCTGGATTTCTGAGCGCGCCACGCCGGCAAACATGATTTTGCGGTAAAGAGGTTGCCGCAATGGATCGCGAACTTCGAACAGCGGGCACGCGCGCAGACACCGATCTCCAGGGTGCGGCCTCGCTGCGGGCCGCGCTGGCGCGCGAGGCGCGTGCGCTGGGGTTCGACGCCATCGGCGTCGCCGATCCCGGCTCGATCGGCTTCGCGCAGCCGCGGCTGCAGGCGTTTCTCGAGACGGGCGGCCATGGCGACATGGGCTGGCTCGCGGCGGCGCCGGCGCGGCGCGCCGATCCGAGGGTGCTGTGGCCGCAGGTCCGCTCGGTGATCATGCTCGGCGTCAACTACGGTCCCGACGAGGATCCGCTGCGGCTGCTCGCGGCGCGCAGCCGCGGCGCCATCTCGGTCTATGCCCGCGGCGACGACTACCACGACCTGATCAAGCCGCGGCTCAAGACCCTGGCGCGCTGGCTGCTCGCGCAGGCCGGCGGCGACGTGAAAGTGTTCGTCGACACCGCCGCGGTGATGGAAAAGCCCTTGGCGCAGCAGGCCGGCCTCGGCTGGCAGGGCAAGCACACCAACCTGGTGTCGCGCGAATTCGGGTCGTGGCTTTTTCTCGGCGCCATCTTCACCACGCTCGACATTCCGCGCGACGCCGCCGAGCGCGATCATTGCGGCTCCTGCCAGGCCTGTCTCGAGATCTGCCCGACGGCGGCCTTTCCCGCGCCCTATCGGCTCGACGCGCGGCGCTGCATTTCCTACCTCACCATCGAGCACAAAGGTGCAATCCCACGCCAATTGCGCCCGCTCATCGGCAACCGCATCTACGGCTGCGACGATTGCCTCGCGGTGTGCCCATGGAATCGGTTCGCCGCCGCCACCCGCGAGGCGAAGCTCGCGGCGCGCAGAGACCTCGTCGCCCCCGATCTCGCGCAAC
>JBKQQE010000712.1:0-6032 GCA_052326245.1 Xanthobacteraceae bacterium
GCCCGACAACGTCACCCAGACCCATGTCTCGCTGTTCGACGCCTCCAATTGCGGCATCGCGCTCCAGGACAGGCCGGTGTTCTCGGTGCAGTACCATCCGGAAGCCTCGCCCGGCCCGCGCGACTCCCATTACCTGTTCAAGCGCTTCGCCGACCTGATGCGCCAGCGGAAACAGAAAGCCTGAGCGCGCATCATGGCGAAGAGCCGTCGACCGGCGACTGTATCGACAGCGCGATGGACTACTCTCGCCCCGCCCGCCGGCGGCGCCGCGGCGCGCGCGCCGCTCCGCTGCCGTTGCGGAGGGCGCCGCAATGGATGACTGGATCGACTACTACGATTCCACCCACACGATTTACGTCAGCAAGCTGCACCGCGACCTGCATTTCCGCCTGATCGCCGACGACATCATCGGCTACATCTCCTCCCCCGACGCCGTCGTGCTCGACTATTCCTGCGGCGAGGCGCTGTCGGCGGCGCGGGTGGCGGAGCGCTGCGGCCGCCTGATCCTCGCCGAACCCGCGCCCGGCGTGCGCGGCCGCCTGATCGCCCGCTTCGCCGGCAACCTCAACATCAAGGTGCGCTCGCTCGACGACCTGCGCCATCTCGAGGACGGCTCGGTCGATCTCGCGGTGATGATTTCGGTGGCGCAGTACATGACGCCCGCCGAATTCGACGCCGCGCTTGCCACCATCCGGCGCGTGCTGAAGCCGAGCGGCCGCTTCGTGCTCGGCGACGTGCTGAGGCCCGAGGTCGGCGCCGGCGCCGATGTGATGGCGCTGCTGCGGATGGCCGCCGCGCACGGCTTCCTGTGGGATGCCGTGATCGGCCTGGTGCGCACCTCGCTGTCGGACTACTGGCAGCTGCGCAGCAAGATCGGGCTGCAGCGCTACGGCGAGGCGGAGATCCTGGCGAAGCTGGCCAAAGCCGGCTTTTCCGCTTCCCGCGCCCCAGCCAATGTCGGCCACAATCCGGCGCGCATGACCTTCGTCGCGCGACACGCCTTCTGAGCTCCCGGGCGCCTGATTTTCCTGAGGAATTTCCCCCACACCGGGGACATATTCCCTTCCCCGCCAGCGGAATCTGGTCTAAACACAGCCCGCGCGAGGCCAGCGCGCGTAAAGATCCGTAAAGATCAAGGACGCGCGACAGGCGCGCCCTTTTTTTGTGCCTGATTTCCCGGCTCCCCGCACCATCGAGACGCGATGCCAAAACGAACCGACATATCGACGATCCTGATCATCGGCGCTGGCCCCATCGTGATCGGCCAGGCCTGCGAGTTCGACTATTCCGGAACCCAGGCGGTCAAGACCCTCAAGGAGGAGGGCTACCGGATCGTACTCGTCAACTCCAATCCGGCCACCATCATGACGGATCCGGAGCTGGCGGATGCCACCTACATCGAGCCGATCACGCCGGAGATCGTCGCCAAGATCATCGAGAAGGAACGCCATGTCGTTGCCGGCGGTTTCGCGCTGCTGCCGACCATGGGCGGCCAGACCGCGCTGAACTGCGCGCTGTCGCTGCGCAAGCAGGGCACGCTGGAGAAATTCGGCGTCGAGATGATCGGCGCCACCGCCGACGCCATCGACAAGGCCGAGGACCGCGGCCGCTTCCGCGAGGCCATGACCCGGATCGGGCTGGAGACGCCGCGCTCCAAGCAGACCAAGAACCTGCCCGACGCGCTGCGGGCGCTCGACGAGATCGGCCTGCCGGCGATCATCCGGCCGTCCTTCACCATGGGCGGCACCGGCGGCGGCATCGCCTACACCAAGGCGGAGTTCATCGAGATCGTCGAGCGCGGCATCGACGCGTCCCCGACCAGCGAAGTGCTGATCGAGGAATCCGTGCTCGGCTGGAAAGAGTACGAGATGGAGGTGGTCCGCGACAGGAAGGACAACTGCATCATCGTCTGCTCGATCGAGAACCTCGACCCGATGGGCGTGCATACCGGCGACTCCATCACGGTGGCGCCGGCGCTGACGCTGACCGACAAGGAATACCAGATCATGCGCGACGCATCGCTTGCGGTGCTGCGCGAGATCGGCGTCGAGACCGGCGGCTCCAACGTGCAGTTCGGCGTCAACCCGGTCGACGGCCGCCTCGTCGTGATCGAGATGAATCCGCGGGTGTCGCGCTCCTCGGCGCTGGCCTCCAAGGCCACCGGCTTTCCGATCGCCAAGGTCGCCGCCAAGCTCGCGGTCGGCTACACCCTCGACGAGATCGCCAACGACATCACCGGCGGCGCCACCCCGGCCTCGTTCGAGCCGACCATCGACTACGTCGTCACCAAGATCCCGCGCTTCGCGTTCGAGAAATTCCCGGGCGCCTCGACCACGCTGACGACGTCGATGAAGTCGGTCGGCGAGGTGATGGCGATCGGCCGCACCTTCCAGGAAAGCCTGCAGAAGGCGCTGCGCGGCCTCGAAACCGGGCTCACCGGCCTCGACCAGATCGAGATCGACGGGCTCGGCAAGGGCGATGACAAGAACGCGATCCGCGCCGCGCTCGGCACGCCGACGCCCAACCGCCTGCTGCAGGTGGCGCAGGCGATGCGGCTGGGCTGGTCGAACGACGAGATCTTCACCTCCTGCAAGATCGATCCGTGGTTTCTCGCCGAGATCCGCGGCATCGTCGACATGGAGGCGAAGGTGCTCGCCCACGGGCTTCCCGGCAACGCCTTCGCGATGCGCTCGCTGAAGGCCATGGGCTTCTCCGACTCGCGCCTCGCGGTGCTGGCGGGCAAGACCGAGGCGGAAGTGCAGTCGCTGCGCCACACGCTGGGGGTACGGCCGGTGTTCAAGCGGATCGACACCTGCGCCGCGGAATTCGCCTCCCCCACCGCCTACATGTATTCGACCTACGAGGCGCCGTTTGCCGGCGCCCCGGTCGACGAGAGCGCGCCGTCGGCGAAGGACAAGATCGTGATCCTGGGCGGCGGTCCGAACCGCATCGGCCAGGGCATCGAGTTCGACTACTGCTGCTGTCATGCCTGCTTCGCCCTGCACGACGCCGGCTTCGAATCGATCATGATCAACTGCAATCCGGAGACGGTGTCGACCGACTACGACACCGCCGACCGGCTGTATTTCGAGCCGCTGACCGCCGAGGACGTGCTCGAGATCATCGACACCGAGCGCCGCAACGGCACGCTGCGCGGCGTCATCGTGCAGTTCGGCGGCCAGACCCCGCTGAAGCTGGCGCGCGCGCTGGAGGAAGCCAACGTGCCGATCCTCGGCACCTCGCCCGACGCCATCGATCTCGCCGAAGACCGCGACCGCTTCAAGCGGGTGCTCGACAAATTGCACCTGAAGCAGCCGAAGAACGGCATCGCCTATTCGGTCGAGCAGGCGCGGATGGTGGCGGGCGATCTCGGCTTTCCGCTGGTGGTGCGTCCGTCCTACGTGCTCGGCGGCCGCGCCATGCAGATCATCCGCGAGGAAGGCCAGCTCGGCGACTACCTGCTGGGGACGCTGCCGGAACTGGTGCCGGCGGACGTCAAGGCGCGCTACCCCAACGACAAGACCGGGCAGATCAACACCGTGCTCGGCAAGAACCCGCTGCTGTTCGACCGCTACCTGTCGGACGCCATCGAGATCGACGTCGACTGCCTGTGCGACGGCAAGGACACCTTCATCGCCGGCATCATGGAGCACATCGAGGAGGCCGGCATCCATTCCGGCGATTCCGCCTGCGCGCTGCCGCCGCACTCGATCGACGCCGCGACCATCGCCGAACTGGAGCGGCAGACGCGCGAGCTCGCGCTCGGGCTCAACGTGGTCGGACTGATGAACGTGCAATACGCCATCAAGGACGGCGACATCTACGTGCTCGAGGTCAACCCGCGGGCGTCGCGCACGGTGCCGTTCGTCGCCAAGGTGGTCGGCCTGCCGGTGGCCAAGATCGCCGCGCGCATCATGGCCGGCGAGCCGCTGGCCGGTTTCGGCCTCAAGCCGCCCCGGCTCGACCATGTCGGCGTCAAGGAATCGGTGTTTCCGTTCGCCCGCTTCCCGGGCGTCGACACCGTGCTCGGCCCGGAAATGCGCTCGACCGGCGAGATCATGGGGCTCGACCGCTCGTTCGCGATCGCCTTCGCCAAGAGCCAGCTCGGCGGCGGCACCCGCGTGCCGCGCTCCGGGACCGTGTTCGTCTCGGTGCGCGACAGCGACAAGTCCCGCATCCTCGATGCGGTCCGGCTATTGGCGTCGATCGGCTTCAAGGTGATCGCGACCTCGGGCACGCAGCGCTTCCTGGTCGATAGCGGCGTGCCGGCGGTCAAGGTCAACAAGGTGCTGGAAGGACGCCCCCATATCGTCGACGCCATCACCAACGGCGACGTCCAGCTGGTTTTCAACACCACCGAGGGCCCGCAGGCGCTGGCTGACAGCCGGTCGCTGCGCCGCGCTGCCCTCTTGCATAAAGTACCGTACTACACCACTCTTTCCGGGGCCGTGGCGGCCGCGCAGGGGATCCGGGCCTATCTGGGCGGAGATCTCGAGGTTCGCACGCTGCAGAGTTATTCTTCCGACCTTTGATCGGTAAACCGGATCGCGGGCGTGTGACGGCCGCGGTCTATGGGTGGAACCGGCGGGTTTTGGCCGTGTTCCTTTCGGCGCCCGACCCACCCCAGGAAGGTGAATCGGGCCAAACAACTGTTTCGTGCGACCGGGGTCGACCGCCCGCGCGAAATCTGAGGACGACAGCGAATGGTTGAAAAAGTTCCGATGACCCAGGCGGGTCATGCTGCTCTCGAAGTCGAGCTGAAGCAGCGTCAGCAGGTCGATCGGCCGCGTATCATCGAGCAGATCGCGGAAGCGCGCTCGCACGGCGACCTGTCGGAAAACGCCGAATATCACGCGGCGAAGGAGCAGCAGTCGCACAACGAGGGCCGCATCGCCGAGCTCGAGGACAAGCTGGCGCGCGCCGATGTGATCGACGTCTCCAAGCTGTCCGGCGACACCATCATGTTCGGCGCCACCGTGACGCTGATCGACGAGGACACCGAGAAGAAGGCGGTCTGGCAGATCGTCGGCGAGCCGGAAGCGGACGCCAAGAAGGGCCGCATCTCGATCACCTCGCCGCTGGCGCGCGCCTTGATCGGCAAGAAGAAGGGCTCCTCCGTCGAGGTGATGGCGCCGGGCGGCGCCAAGGCCTACGCGGTCGCCAGGGTCGACTGGAAGTAGCGCGGACGCGCCGCGCTAGTGGAGCGAGGGCGGGACCCACTCCCCTCGCCCTGCCGCCGCCGTTAGATGAAGCCGATCGCGCCGGCCCTAGGCATTGCTGGAAAAATCGAGCTCGCGTTTGCAACGCAAAATTGCACTGCGGCCGCGCCTTGCTGCACCGCGTTGGTCGGCGGCGGGCGTCGGCCTGCGCAAAAAACACCGTTGGATAATTTGCAAGGGGCGATATGGTTTTCGCCGCGGGCAGGCCCGGACCCGGGATTGCCGCTGGTATCAATCAAAACCAAATTCATGAAGGAGGGGGCTGACATGGAAACCACACTCAACGCCTGGGCGCCGCGCATTCTCAGCGTGCTGCGCATCTTCGCCGGACTCGAGATCCTGCAGCATGGCACCGGAAAGATCCTGGCATTTCCGACCGTGCCGATGTTTGCCAACGTCCAGATCGGCTCGCTGATGGGGATCGGCGGGCTGATCGAGCTGATCGGCGGCGTGCTGTTCATTCTCGGCCTGTTCACGCGGCCGGTCGCGTTCATTCTCTCCGGCTTCACCGCCGTCGCCTATTTCATGGTGCATGCGCCGAAAGGCTTCTTCCCGGTCCTCAACGGCGGCGAACTTGCCGCGCTCTACAGCTTCGTGTTCCTGTATTTCGTGTTCGCGGGCGCGGGCCCCTGGAGCCTCGACGCCACCATGCGGGGCAAGACCTGACCGCCTGACGCCGCCGCCGCAACGCGGCTGAGCCGAGGCGCGAACGTGACCCGGAGCATGACCGGTCTCCCGATCGGATCATGCTCACGCAGCGGTCGCGCAACACGCGAAAGACCTTTTTGTCGTCATGCGCGGGTCAAGCCCGCG
>JBKQQE010000713.1:0-7295 GCA_052326245.1 Xanthobacteraceae bacterium
CATCCACGTCTTTCTTGTTGCGAGGCTGCGAAGACGTGGATGCCCGGCACAAGGCCGGGCATGACGAATTTCAAAATTCAGGCATGGTTCTGTTGCTTGCGCTTTTTGGTCAGCCTCTCAGGCCGAGATGTCGACCTGGCCGCCGACGCCTGATCCGAGATTGGCTTGCGACGACGCGCCGCCGGGGGTGCCGAGCAGGATCTGCATTGCCTGCTTCTCGGCGGTGGCGTCGTTCGTCATCAGCTGCATGGTGATGTTGGTCTGCAGATTGGAGCTCTGGGCAGTCATCGCACTGGAGACAAGGCTCATATCCACGTCGTAACCCTCCAGCCGCGACCGCAACGCCGGCACCAATCCCGCGCCCGACCATGGCCGGCCGGGTTCGATACAATAGATCGAAAGCGGTTAACAAATGCTGGCGCGGGGCAACCGCCGCGCGGTCCGCGAAGGCGCCTCAGCGCGTCGGAATCGGCTTTTCGCCCCGGTAATCATAGAAGCCGCGCTGGGATTTGCGGCCAAGCCACCCGGCATCGACGTATTTCACCAAGAGCGGACAGGGCCGGTATTTGGAATCGGCCAGCCCCTCATGCAGCACCTGCATGATGTCGAGGCAGGTATCCAGCCCGATGAAATCGGCGAGTTCCAGCGGTCCCATCGGGTGATGCGCGCCGAGCTTCATCGCCGCGTCGATCGCCTCGACGTTGCCGACACCCTCGTAGAGCGTGTAGATCGCCTCGTTGATCATCGGCAGCAGAATGCGATTGACGATGAAGGCGGGAAAATCTTCGGAGACGGCAACCTGCTTGCCCAGCCGGGCGATGAACTCCTTCGACGCCTCGAACGTCGAATCGTCGGTGGCGATGCCGCGGATCAGCTCCACCAGCTCCATCAACGGGACCGGATTCATGAAGTGGATGCCGATGAAGCGCTCGGGCCGATCCGTCGACGCCGCCAGGCGGGTGATCGAGATCGACGACGTGTTGGACGCCACGATCGCCTCGGGCTTCAGGACCTTGCACAGATCGTGGAAGATCTTGCGCTTGACGTCCTCTTTCTCCAGCGCGGTCTCGATCACCAAGTCGCAATCGGCGAGATCGTCCAGCGATACCGACGAGGTGATGCGCTCCAGCGCCGTCTTGCGAACATCGTCGGTAATGACTTTCTTGCCGACCTGGCGCGACAGGTTGCCGTTGATCGTCGCCAGCGCCGACTTGATCCGGTCGGCGGAGATGTCGTTGAGGACCACATCGAACCCGGCCAGCGCAGCCACATGCGCGATGCCGTTGCCCATCTGGCCCGACCCGATCACACCGACCTTCTTGATAGTCACCGCCATCTTGCCTTCTCACCCCCGGCTGACCGCCGCGTCACCGCGGCGAACAGCCATCCTACATGGAAACCCGATCAGAGAACATCTGAGCGCGACCCGGCGAACCCCGGATCGCGCCCGATCTCGCCTCAGCGGCCCAGTTTCCCAAGCTCCTCGATCAATTCAGGCACCGCCTGGTAGAGGTCGGCGACCAGGCCGTAATCCGCGACCTGGAAGATCGGCGCCTCCTCGTCCTTGTTGATCGCGACGATCACCTTGGAATCCTTCATCCCGGCGAGGTGCTGGATGGCCCCGGAAATCCCGACCGCGATGTACAGTTCCGGCGCCACCACCTTGGCGGTCTGGCCGACCTGCCAGTCGTGGGGGGCGTAGCCGGCGTCCACCGCGGCGCGCGAGGCGCCGACGCCGGCGCCGAGCTTGTCCGCCAGCGGCTCGATGTATTTGGCGAAATTTTCGCGGCTCTGCATCGCGCGACCGCCGGACACGATGATCTTCGCCGAGGTCAGCTCCGGACGGTCGCTCTTGGCGACTTCCTCGCCGACGAAGCTGGACAGACCCGGGTCGGCCGCCGCCGGCGCCGTCTCGACGCCGGCGCTGCCGCCGTCGCCAGTCGCGGCGAAGGTCGAGGTGCGCACCGTGATGACCTTCTTGGCATCCTTGCTCTTCACGGTCTGGATGGCGTTGCCGGCATAGATCGGCCGTTCGAACGTATCGGGCGCGATCACCTTGGTGATTTCCGAGACCTGCATCACGTCGAGCAGGGCGGCGACCCGCGGCATCACGTTCTTGGCACGCGAGGTCGCGGCGGCGACGAACGCGTCATAGCCGCCGCCCAGCGCGACGATCAGCGCGGCCAGCGGCTCGGCCAGGTCGCGGGCATAGGCGGCGTTGTCGGCAAGCAGCACCTTCTTGACGCCGGCGAGCTTCGAGGCCGCCTCCGCGGCGCCCTTGGCGTTGTCGCCCGCCACCAGCACGTGGACGTCGGCGCCCAGCGCCAGCGCGGCGGTCAGCGCCTTGTGGGTGGCGTCCTTCAGCGACGCGTTGTCATGTTCGGCGATCAGCAGCGTTGTCATTACAGAATCCCGGCTTCGTTCTTGAGCTTCGACACCAGGTCGGCCACGGAGGCGACCTTGACGCCGGCCTTGCGGCCGGCCGGCTCGGTGGTCTTGACGACCTCGAGCCGCGGGGACAAATCGACGCCGTAGTTGTCGGCGGTCTTCTCGTCGATCGGCTTCTTCTTCGCCTTCATGATATTCGGCAGGCTGGCGTAGCGCGGCTCGTTGAGGCGCAGGTCGGTGGTGACGATCGCCGGTCCCTTGATCTTCAGCGTCTGCAAGCCGCCGTCGACTTCGCGCGTCACCTTGAAGTCGGCGCCGTCGACCTCGAGCTTAGAGGCGAAGGTGGCCTGCGACCAGCCGAGCAGCGCCGCCAGCATCTGGCCGGTCTGGTTCGAGTCGTCATCGATCGCCTGCTTGCCGAGAATGATCAGGCCCGGCTTTTCGTCGTCCGCGATGGCCTTGAGGATCTTGGCCACCGCCAGCGGCTCGACGATGCCGTCGGCCTTGACCAGGATGCCGCGGTCGGCGCCCATGGCCAACCCGGTGCGGATCGTTTCCGAAGCCTGGGCCGGACCAATCGACACCACCACCACTTCGGTCGCCTTGCCGGCCTCTTTCAGGCGCAGGGCTTCCTCGACGGCGATCTCGTCGAACGGATTCATCGACATCTTGACGTTGGCGAGTTCCACGCCCGATCCGTCGCTCTTGACGCGGATCTTGACGTTGTAATCAACGACCCGCTTTACCGGCACCAAAACCTTCATCGGTCCCCTTTCAATCCATCTCACGTGGCCGCGGAACCTAATGGTCCCGCCATTCCGGGTCAACGCGCGAAAGCCGGAACAGCCGTATTTACCGGTTCTGGCCGGGCACCCAGAGCACGTCCCGGGCGCCGTTGCCGTTGGCGGTCCGGCTCGCGACGAATAGCAAGTCCGAAAGCCGGTTCAAGTACTTGATCGCAGCCTCGCCGACCGGCTCGTCGGCCTGGGCGGCGAGCTCGACCACGCGACGTTCCGCTCTGCGGCACACGGTGCGCGCGACATGCAGGTATGCGGCGGCCGCCGATCCTCCCGGCAGCACGAACGACGTCAGCGGCGCCAGGTCGGCGTTGAGGGCGTCGATCTCGCGCTCGATACGCTCGACCTGGGCGGCCACCACCCGCAGCCGCTCCGGCTTGTCGTCCCGTGCGGGAACCGCGAGGTCGGCGCCGAGATCGAACAGGTCGTTCTGAATCCGTCCGAGCATGGCGTCGAGCGCCGGGGCGTCGCCCAGATGAAGGCGAACCACCCCGATCGCCGCATTGGCTTCGTCGACGGTGCCGTAGGCTTCGATCCGCAGATCATATTTCGGCCGGCGTTCGCCGTTGCCGAGCGCCGTGGTGCCATCGTCGCCGGTGCGGGTGTAGATCCGGTTCAGCACGACCATGTCGAAAACCTCATCGTCATTTCAGGCCCGCGGCGCGACACGCGAACGACAACGTTTGCCGGGCTCCCTTGCTGCCGAAGTCCGCTCAGGCGTGCGCCGCAGAATCAAGCGAACTTCGGAATCTAGCGCCCCATCGCCCAGACCGCGACCATCGCCAGCACGATGGTTGCGAACTGCAGCAGTACCCGCCATCGCATCAGCCGCTGCGACGTGTTGGGCGAGCCGCCGCGCATCATGTTGAGCAGGCCGAGCAGCAGCACGACGGCGACCGCCGCGAGGGCCACCGGAAGCAGGATATTGTTCAGGAAGGTCGACATCCGCGGTTCATATCACCGCCCGGCGCAGCGCGCCATCGGGCAAATCCCCGGGCGTCGGGCGCCCGCGGCCGACCGGTCCGACGACCCTGCCGCGATCCCTTGCCATCGTCGGCGCAATCGACCATGTCTTGATGCAGCAGGGACCGCGGGGTGACACGTGAAGCCGCTACGCTACGTCTTCCATGTCGGGCTGGATGCCTTCTACACCTTCCTGGCCGATGATGGCTGGGCCATCGCGAGCCACATCGCGCTGTCGGCGCTGATGGCGCTGTTTCCCTTTCTGATCGTCGTCACCTCGATCGCCGGATTCCTCGGCTCCAAGGAACTGGCCGACCAGGCGGCGGCGCTGTTGCTCCAGACCTGGCCGACCCAGGTCGCCAACGCGCTGTCCGGCGAAATCCACGACGTTCTGACCACCACCCGCGGCGATGCCTTTACGGTCGGCCTGGTGCTGGCGCTCTATTTCGCCTCCAACGGCGTCGAAAGCCTGCGCGTCGGCCTTAACCGCGCCTACGGCATGACCGAGCAGCGGCGCTGGTACTGGCTGCGCCTGGAATCCATCGGCTACACGCTGGTGGCGGCCGTGGTGTCGCTGGCGCTGTCGTTCCTGATCGTGCTGGGGCCGCTGATTCTCGCCGCCCTGCGCCGGCATTTTCCGCTGATGATGCATTCCAACGAGCGCCTGCTGGATATCGCCCGCTATGGCGTCGCGATCGCGGCGCTGGTCGTCGCGCTGCTGATCCTGCATGCCTGGCTGCCGGCCGGTCGCCGCAGTTTCCTGCAGATCCTGCCCGGCATCGTTTTCACCCTGGCGGCCTCGCTGGTCTCGGGCATCGTGTTCGGACAATACCTGGCGCGCTTCGCCTACAACTACGTCACCACCTATGCCGGGCTGGCGTCGGTCATCATCGCGCTGGTGTTCCTGTATTTCATCGCGGCGATCTTCATCTATGGCGGCGAACTGAACGCGGCGATCACGAATTCGCGCCGACCGCTCGCCGTGTCGCCGCCTGGAGCGCCGTGGCCAGGGCCCGGGGACTGACCGGCTTGAGCAGAAAGGCGTCGGCGCCGGCCTGGCGCGCGCCGCTTTCGTCCTCGCCACGGCCGGAAACGCCGACCACCGGAATGCGACCGACCGGGGCCGGCTGCGCGCGAATGCGCCGGATCACCTCGATGCCCGTGATGCCGGGCAGCACCATGTCCATCAGCACGACGTCGTATCCGCCCTGCGCGATGCGCGCCAGCGCGTCCTCGCCCCGCCCGACGAAGTCGGTCTGGTGACCGAGTTCGGTCAGGATCGCCTTCAACACCACGCGGCCGAACGGATTGTCCTCGACGCTGAGCACGTGCAGCCGCTGGCCGCCCGCCGCCGGGGATGACGTCGCGAGCGAGCCCGCGGCGCCCGCATCCGGCGCCGCGGCGCGATCCAGCATCACCGCAAGCGTGAATGTCGTGCCGCCGCCGCGCCGCTGCGCGACGCTGACATCGCCGCCCATGGCGCGCGCGATGCGCTTGACCGACGACAGCCCAAGCCCGGCGCCGCCGTAGCGCGACGCGATCCGGACATTGGCCTGCGAGAACGGACGAAACAGCCGTTTGATCTCCGCGAGCGAAAGCCCGATGCCGCTGTCGGACACCGCGAACGTCACCGCGATCCTGCCGCCCGGACGCCGCGCGGCGCGGACCGTGAGATCGACGCTGCCTTGCTCGGTGAACTTGACCGCATTGTCGATCAGGTTTTCCAGCGCCGCCCGCAATCTGACCGGGTCGCCGCTGACGAAGCCCGGCAGCGTCGGCGACAATGCGACCGTCGAGCGCAGTCCCTTCGCCGCCGCCCGGCCGGCCAGCGAGTCGGCGGCGATCGACGCCAGCGCCTGCAGATCAAACTGGTCGCTCCGCGTCTCGAGCCCCGCGGTGCCGCTGCGGGCGGCATCGACGAACAGCGTGGCGAGCGCCGAAAGATGATCAGCGCTGGCCTTGATGGTGTCGACCCAGCGGCGCTCCCGCTCGTCGAGATCCGACGTCGCCAGCAGTTCGCTGATGGCCAGAATTCCGGTCAGCGGCGTCCGCACTTCGTGGGCGAACGCGGCCAGCGCCGCCTGCACCATGTCGGCCGTCGCGGCGCCGCCGCTTGCCCGCGACCCCGCCCGCGAGGTCTTGCTGCGCGTGCGTGCAACGGGCTTCGCCGCGGCTCTGTTGGCGCCAATCGGACCGGCCTGTCGCCTGCTCACGCTGCGTTTGCGCCCCTTCAACCGTGATTTCCTTGACCGTGACGTCGAGGTCACCATCCACGATTCCCCTGCCCCGTACCACATTGGCACGAGCGGCGAGCGCGAGTCACGCGGCCGGCGGCCGGCAGCGCTAAAGCTCCCCAAGACCGACGCGCCGGCGAATCTCGGCGGCCGAAATACCAGCGGCGCGCAGCTCCCGCAGCGCGGTCGCCCGGGTCGATTTCGAGAGCTTGTGGCCGGCCTCGTCGAGAACGAGGCCGTGGTGCCGGTAGCGCGGCGCCGGCAGATCCAACAGCTGCTGCAGCAGCCGGTGCACGCCGGTCGCCGGGAACAGGTCGCGGCCGCGCACCACGTCGGTGACGCCCTGCACCGCATCATCGATCACGACCGATAGATGGTAGCTGGTGGGGATCTCCTTGCGCGCCAGCACCACGTCCCCCCAGGCTTCCGGGTGCGCCTCGACCGTTCCGGTTTCGCCACCGGGTCCGGCGCCGAGCTCGGTCCAGCCGAGCCGACCAGCGCGCTGCAGCGCCGCCGCCATGTCGAGCCGGAGCGCGTAAGGAGCGCCGCCGGCGATCCTGCGTTCCCGCTCGCGCGCGGTGAGGCTGCGCGCGTCGCCCGGGTAAAGCGGCGCGCCATCCGGATCGCGCGGCCACGGCCCCGCCGCGGCACGCGCGGCGGCGAGCTCGGCGATCTGCGCGCGGGTCTCGAACGACGGATAGACCAGGCCCTCCTGCGCGAGCCGCGCCACGGCGGCGCGGTAGGTCTCCAGGTGCTCGGACTGGCGCCGCACCGGCGCCTCCCACGCCATTCCCAGCCAGGAAAGGTCCTCGTAGATCGCTGCCTCGAATTCGGGCCGGCAGCGCGTGGCGTCGATATCCTCGATCCGCAACAGCAGCGTCCCGCCGCTCTTTTGCGCCAGATCGAAATTCAG
>JBKQQE010000714.1:0-4929 GCA_052326245.1 Xanthobacteraceae bacterium
CCACCGGCGCGTCGGTGGGGGCGTTGGAGGCGTTGACCTTGATGCCGTGCAAGAGGTCGTCGGCGGCCTTCAGCGCCTTGTCGTCCTTGGCATCCGGCGGCACGTAGGACTGCGAGCCGGTTTCCTCCTGGCCCTCCGCCTTGAGGTGGCCGCGCAGCGAGGCTTCGCCCTTGGTGTCGGTGCGCGACTTCAGTTCGTCCGGCACGTCCTGCAGCACCTCGATATCGGGGGTGATGCCCTTGGCCTGGATCGACTTGCCCGACGGCGTGAAATACCGCGCCGTGGTCAGCCGCAGCGCGCCGTTGCCGTAGCCGAGCGGAATGATGGTCTGCACCGAGCCCTTGCCGAACGAGCGGGTGCCGAGCAGCGTCGCCCGCTTGTGATCCTGCAGCGCGCCGGCGACGATTTCCGAGGCCGAGGCGGAGCCGCCGTTGATCAGCACGATCAGCGGCTTGCCCTTGATCAGGTCGATGGTCTTGGCCTTGGCGGTGCGGCGCTGGGTTTCCTCGGCGTTGCGGCCGCGGGTGGAGACGATCTCGCCGCGATCGAGGAACGCATCCGACACCGACACCGCCTCCTCCAAGAGGCCGCCGGGGTTGTTGCGCAGGTCGAGCACGAAGCCCTTCACCTTGTCGGCGCCGATCTGGTTGGTGAGGTTGGTGATCTCGCGCTTGAGGCCTTCGGTGGTCTGCTCGTTGAAGGTGGTGATGCGGATGTAGCCGATATCGCCGTCCTCGACATGCGCGCGCACCGAGCGGACGCGGATGTTGTCGCGGGTCAGCGTCACGTCGATCGGCTTGTCCTGGCCCTTGCGGATGATCCGCAGCCGGATCTTGGTATTGACCGGGCCGCGCATCTTCTCGACCGCCTGGTTCAGCGTCAGGCCCTGCACGTTCTCGTCGTCGAGATTGGTGATGATGTCGTTGGCGAGGATGCCGGCCTTCGACGCCGGGGTGTCGTCGATCGGCGACACCACCTTGATCAGGCCGTCCTCCATGGTGACTTCGATGCCGAGCCCGCCGAATTCGCCGCGGGTCTGCACCTGCATGTCGCGGAAGCTCTTGGCGTCCATGTAGCTGGAATGCGGATCGAGCCCGGTCAGCATGCCGCTGATCGCGGTCTCCACCAGCTTGCTGTCATCGGGCTTCTCGACGTAGTCGCTGCGCACCCGCTCGAACACGTCGCCGAACAGGTTGAGCTGGCGATAGGTGTCCGACGAGGCGGCGCGCGCGCTCGATCCCACCGTCACAGCCCGGGGCTGGGAAATGAACAGGGTCGCTGCCGCGCCCGCCGCCGCGCTGAGAAGAACCAGAGAAGTCTTGCGCATCATCCGCGAACCTTTTCGCCTTCACTTGCCGCCCACCATGGGCTTGGATCGATCGGAGTCCCGTCTTTGCGGAACTCGACATACAGAACGGGTTGACTGGGAGCTGCCGCCAGAACCGAGGCAACCTGGGAGGTGGTCCCCATCGTCGCTACCGGCTCGCCGGTGAGCACGAACTGGCCGATGTTCACCGATATCCGCTCCATCCCGGCGATCAGGACATGATACCCGCCGCCGGCATTCAGGATCAAGAGTTGTCCATAGCTGCGGAACGGTCCCGCATAAACAACCCAGCCATCACACGGGGTTGTGACCTGGGCGCCGGGCTTGGCCGCCAGGGAAATGCCTTTTTCCACGCCACCGAGCCCGTCGGGGCTGCCGAAGTCGCGGATTTTGCTGCCGTTAACCGGAAAAGCGAAAAGCCCGCGCGCGGCTGAAAACGCGATCGCCGGGCTCAGTCGGCCGGGGTCCTTCAGCGCCGCGAGATTTGCCTTGGCGTCGGGCGCTGCCGGTACCGGGGCGCCCTGCAGGGCCGCGGTCGCCGCCGCCTTGGCCGCCGATTTCAGGTCGCGTTCGATTCGCCCGATCAGGTCCTGCAGCGTTTCCACCTGCCTGGCGAGCACGGTGGCGCGCGCGCGTTCGGCGGCCATGTCCTTCTCGGCGGCGCTCTGCTGCCGCTGCCGCTCGTCGACCAGCGCGGCGAGCGTGGTGCGGTCGAGGCCGAGCTTCTCGCGATCGGAGGCGAGACGATCGCGCTCCTCGGTAATCGAGCGGCGCACCGTGACCAGCTGCGCCAGATCGTTGGTGAGCGCTTCGGCGCGGGCGCGCATCTCCGGCACCACGGCGCCGAGCAGCATCGCCGTGCGCAGCGACTGCAGCGCGTCTTCCGGCCTCACCAGCAGCGCCGGCGGGGCGCGGCGACCCGCGCGCTGCAGCGCCGCCAGCACCTCGACGATCTCGCTACGGCGTGACTGCAGCGAGGCGCGGATCTCGGCCTCGCGGGCGTCGAGCGGGTGCAGCCGCGCCTCGGTGTCGGCGATCTTGCCTTCGACCTCGCGCACCCGCGCGGCGCTGTCGATCAATTGCTGGTTGAGCTTGGCGCGGTCCTGGCCGATCGCCGCGATGTCGGCCTTCAGCTTCGCTTGCGTTTCCTCGGCGGCCTTCTGCTGGCTGCGCGCGGTGTCGAGCTCCTGGTTGCGCAGCCGCAGCGCCTCCGCATCCGACGGCGCCTCGGCCTTCTGTTCCACGGGTGCCGGCGTGGCGGCCGGGGCGTTCTGGGCCGAGGCCGCGCTGGCCGCCAGGCTCGCCAGCGAGATGAGACCGATCCCCGCGACGGGGCCGGCCGGCCACGCCTGACGCCGCCGGCGCGGCGCGGCGCCGCGATTCGGCCGTCGTGGGGCGTGGATTTTTTCCGCCTCGGTCATGATCTAACGGGATCGCTCAGGCACGGTGGTATGGGTGTCCGGTCAAAATCGTGGTGGCCCGATAAAGCTGCTCCAGCAGCATCACCCGCACCATCTGGTGCGGCCATGTCGCCGCCCCGAATGCGAGGCTGAGCGATGCCTTGCGCCGCAATTCGGGCGAAAGTCCGTCCGCGCCGCCGATCACGAACACCAGTGTCGCGGTTTGCTCGTCCCGCCATTGCGCGAGCTTTTGGGCGAAGGCGGAACTCTCCAGGCTCTTGCCGCGCTCGTCGAGCGTCACGACCACGGATTTCTCCGGTACCGCCGCGGCAATTGCCGTCGCTTCCTCCGCCATCCGGGTCGCGGCGTCGCGCGAGCGGCTCTCGGTCAGTTCGACCACGTCGAGGGCGCGGAAGCCGAGCTTGCGGCCGGAATCGGTGAACCGCGCGTGATAGCGCTCGGCGAGCTCGCGCTCCGCGCCCTGTTTCAGCCGGCCGACGCAGATGATCAGGAGGCGCATCGAGAGGCTCGGGGCTTGAGGATGGCGCGCTCGACCCTAGTCGTCCTGGCCGGGCTTGTCCCGGCCATCCACGTCTTTCTTGCTGCACCGCTGCTAAGACGTGGATGCCCGCGAGACCTTAGTCCTGGCGATCCGTCAGAGACGGATCGCGCTGCGCGGGCATGACGGATTCTTCTTTCAATACGCATGGCCGCGACCGCGCGATTTTCCACCACGCAAGTTCATGCCGCACACATCCGCACCGCGCCAATCCGCGTCAGGGTGTGCCGTCGGAGCCGGCGCCGAGGATCAGCTCTGGCGCTTGCGGACCGGCTTGTCGCTCGCGCTCCACATCCGCTCGAGGTTGTAGAACTCGCGAACCTCTGGCCTGAAGACGTGGACGATCACGTCCCCGGAATCGATCAGCACCCAGTCGGAGTTTTGCAGGCCCTCGACATGGACGCTCTTGATTCCGGCCTCGCTCAGACCCTTCATCACGTTCTCCGCGATCGCGCCGACGTGCCGGTTGACCCGGCCCGTGGTGACGATCATGTAGTCGGTGAGGGAGGATTTGCCGCGCAGGTCGATGGTGACGGTCTCTTCCGCCTTCATGTCGTCGAGGCGGGAGAGGATCAGGTTCAGGGTCTCTTCGGCGTCAGGGCGCGCCTTCAGGACCGCGACGGGCTCAGCTTGTTGTCTTGCCCGGGACAATACAGATGTGGTCAGGGACCAATTCCTTTCACTGTATCGCGAGCGCCGAATCCTGGCGCCCGAGGTTAGTTTACGCACGCTCGGTTAATGGTTTCAATCGCTGAGGTGCGGCGCAGCGACAATTCAGGTCCGCGGTGGCAACGACGATCGGTCGCGCGGTGCGCGGTTCCGGTATCGGTGTGGCATCCGGCGGCACTAATTCTCCCCCGCGGCGGCCGACGCCGGGCCGGGAGGGCTTTTCCAGCTGCCGTCCCGGTTGCGCAGGGCCGTCGACGAGATATCGAGTTTCATCCCGGTCAGGAACGTCCACGCCGGCGCGCGTTCGGTGGCGAGCAGGCCGGCATAGCGTTCGCTCCGCCTATATGGGGCGAGCGCCTGGGCGGCGGGAGAGGCCAGCGCGCGAATTCCCTGCGGGGAGCGGTCGATCACCGCGATCGGAACCTGGCGCGCGATCTGGCGCCAGTGCTTCCAGCGATGGAACTGCGCGAGGTTGTCTGCGCCCATGATCCATACAAAGCGAACGTCCGCGCAGCGGCGGCGCAAATAAGCGATTGTATCCGCAGTGTAGCGGGTGCCAATGACAGCTTCGAGACATGTCACCGCGATGCGCGGATCGTCCGCCATGGCTTCCGCCGCGGCGGCGCGTTCGTTCAGTTCGTGCAGCGTGGAGGTATCCTTCAGCGGATTGCCCGGCGACACCAGCCACCAGACGCGATCCAGTCGCAACCGCTTCATGGTGAATAGGCTGACCGCGCGGTGCGCGGCGTGCGGCGGATTGAACGAGCCGCCGAGCAGGCCGATGCGCTGGCCGCCGGCGAAATGCGGCAGCGCGCGCCTTCTTTCAATTCCTGCGCGTTGCGCGGCTGAGATCACGGGCGGGTCTGTCCGGTGCCGCGGATCCGGTATTTGAAGCTGGTCAGTTGCTCGGCACCGACCGGGCCGCGGGCGTGGAATTTGCCGGTGGCGATGCCGATCTCGGCGCCGAAGCCGAA